>NZ_JBFUGN010000510.1:0-4368 GCF_056402895.1 Rhizobacter sp. P3_B12
GTCTCGGCCAGGTCGGCGCGCGCATCGGCGGCGCTGACCAGGCCGGAGCGCGCGGCCAGCACGGCGCCCCAGTACTGCGTCTGGCCTTCGTAGACCCACAGCAGGCTGTCGCGCATCGGCGTGTTGAAGTGCGGCGTCCACAGGTCGGCCGGGCGGCGGAACTTGCCGTTCCACGAGTGGGTGTACTCGTGCGGCAGCAGGTCGCGCCCGGTCGAGCCCTTGGCCCACTCGGTGAAGTAGGCCGCCTTCACGCCGTTCTCGCTGGACTGGTGGTGCTCCAGCCCGATGTGGCCGAACTGCTCGCTGAGCGCCAGCAGGAACTCGTAGTGCGTGAAGTGGCGCGACGCGAACACCTTGTCGGCCTGCGTGACGAGCGCACGGTGCGCCGCGAGCTGCTCCGGGCTGATCACGTTCTGCGACGCACGGTCGGCGACCACGTTCAGGAACACCGGCGCGCGGCCGGCCGCGCTGGCGCCGGGGTCGAGGTCCAGGCGCTGCAGGTGGCGGCCGGCGAACACCRGCGAGTCGACCAGCGTGTCGAGATCGGTGGCCTTGAAGGAGAAGCTGGCGCCATTCTGCGAGGCCAGCTCCAGCGCGGTGCCGGCCAGCCAGCCCGCCGGCAGCGTCAGGCTGGGCTGCACGCTGATCTTCGCGGCGGCGTAGCCGGCCGGGTACAGCACGACGGCGTTCCACTGCACGCCGAGCATGTCGGGCGTGACGACCTGGCGCTCGCTGCCGGGCTCGAGYGGCGTCAGGAACTGGAACTCGATCTCGAGTGCCGTCGCCCCGGCCGGCACCTCGATGTGGAAGGCCGCGCTGTCGACGGCGTCGCGCACCCAGGCGACGGGCTTGCCGCCGGCGCTGACCTGCAGGCCGCTCAGCTGCGCGAGGGCGGCACTGGGCGAATGCGTGCCGGGCAGCCAGCGCGGGTAGTACAGCGCGAGCGGGCCGGGCGCGACGGGGATCGTCTCGCGCACGCGGAAGATCTTGCGATCGAGGTCGGTGGCATCCACCGAGAGGCTGATCACGCCCGGGTAGGGCGCGTCGCTCAATGCCGGCAGGGTTTGCGCGGCAGCGAGCGGGACGAGGGTGGCCAGGCTGATGGCGGCCACCGCGGTGCGAAGGATCGGGTTCATCGGGGTCCTGTGAGTTGGACCGAAAACGATACGCGAAAAGGCGGCCGGTTCGCTGTGACAAACTGATCTCGACCATCCTCCCTCGCAGTTCCCGCCCCCATGGACCCCGCCACCGTCATCCTGATGCTCGCCATCCACCTGATCGCCAGCGGCGGGCTGATGGCACTCGTGTGGCGCCGCATGCCGGCGGCGCCGGGCCTGGGCCGCTGGGCGCTGGCGAGCGGCCTGTTCGGCGCGGCCTACCTGGCACGCCTGCTGGCCGGGCTGCAGGGGGTCGATGCGCTCGGCCTGGTGTCCGACGGCGTGATGCTGCTCGCGGTGCTGTTGTTCGGCGATGGCGTGCGCGAGTTCGTCGGCCGCGCGCCGGTGCCGCCATGGCGCGTCGGCGTGCTGGCGCTGCTGCTGATCGGCACCGAGGTCGCCGCGGCCGCCCTCGGCGGCGCGCAGGCGCGGCACGTCGCGCTGAACGCGATGATCGGCCTGCTGTATGCGCAGATCGGCTGGATCCTCGCGGCAGAGCGCGCCCGGCAGAGCGCCCCGCTGCACGCGCCGCTCGCGCTGCTGGTCGGGATCGTCGGCGGCCTGTCGGCGCTGACGCTGCTGCGCGGTGCGCACATCGCGCGCGACGGTATGCCGGTCGCCTTCCACGGCCCGCTGGCCCAGGGCTACTACCTCTACGCGTCGGTCACCGCGGTGGTCACCGCGCTGACGCTGGTGTGGATGATGCTGCTGCGCCTGAACGGCCAGCTCGCCGAGCTGGCGACCCGCGACGCGCTGACCGGCGTGTTCAACCGCAACGGCCTCGCGCAGGCGCTGAAGCAGCATTTCGATCAGCGCCAGGCCGCACCGCTGACGCTGCTGCTGGTCGACATCGACCACTTCAAGCGCATCAACGACACGCTGGGCCATGCCACCGGCGATGCGGTGTTGCAGGGCGTGGCGCGTGAACTGCAGTCGCAGCTGCGCGCCGGCGATTTCGTCGCGCGCATCGGCGGCGAGGAGTTCCTGATCGGCTGCGTCGGCGCCGACCCCGCGATCGCGCTCGCGTTGGCCGACCGGCTGCACCGCAGCATCGGCCGCCTGCAGGTGCCGGCGGCCGCCGGCAGCGAGCGGGTCGGTTGCACCGCGAGCATCGGCGTGTCGGCCCGCTTCGACCGCTTCGACGGCTGGGAGCCCGCCGCCTCGCAGGCCGACGAGGCGCTGTACCGCGTGAAGACGGCAGGCCGCGACGGCGTGCAGTCGCACCTGGCGGCCTGCGGAACCTGAGCCATGGCCACCGATCCGACGCCGCAGCTGCGCATCGGCGAACTGGCCGGGCGCACCGGCCGCAGCGTGCATGCGATCCGCTGGTACGAGGCGCAGGGGCTGCTGCCCGGCGTGGTGCGTGACGCGGCCGGCCGGCGCCTGTATGGCGAGCGGCACGTCGGCTGGCTGGAACTGATGGAGCGGCTGCGCAGCACCGGCATGTCGATCGCGCAGATGCGGGCCTACACGGCACTCGTGATGCAGGGCCGGCGCACGCTGCCGCAGCGCCAGCAGCAGCTGTCGGCGCACCGTGCGCAGGTCGAGGCGCGGATCGCCGAATGGAAGGCGGCGCTGAAGGAGCTCGACCGCAAGCTCGCCTTCTATGCCGACTGGGTGGCGCAGGGCGCGCGCCCGCCGACGGACCTGCAGGGCCGGCCGCTGCCGCGCCCCCGCAAGCCCGACCCGAAGCCCAAGACCCTCAAGCGCTGACGGGTATCGCTTGATCTAGAGCGTGCTCCAGGTCGCCCACTGGCGGCATGACCCACTCCCCCGTCAACGCCATGGCCTCCTCCTCTTCTTTCGACAACAAGCTGCTGCTGCAGCGCATCTTCGAGCAGCTGGCCATCGGCAACGGCCGGCCGCTGGTCGACGCGATGGCCGACGACTTCTGCTGGACGATCACCGGCAGCTCGGCCTGGTCCGGCACCTGGCGCGGCAAGCCGGCGGTGCGCGAGCAACTGCTCACGCCCCTGTTCGCGCAGTTCGAAGGCACCTACACCAACACCGCCGAGCGCTTCATCGCCGAAGGCGAGCACGTGGTCGTGCTGTGCCGCGGCCGCGTCGACACCCGGGCCGGCAAGCCGTACGACAACAGCTACTGCTTCGTCTTCAGGCTCGCCGCCGGTCAGCTGAAGGAGGTGGTCGAGTACCTCGACACCGCGCTGGTGGATGCGGTGCTCGCGCCGCCGCCGGCCGCGGCCTGACCGCGCATCTGGCGCAGCCAGCCGCCGGGCGTCAGGCCGGTCGCGCCCTTGAAGCGGCGGCTGAAGTGGCTCTGGTCCGCAAAGCCGGCGTCCAGTGCCGCGAGCGCGGGCGCGATGCCGGCCAGCAGCAGGCGCTTCGCGTGTTCCAGCCGCACCGCGTTCAGGTAGACGTGCGGCGGCACGCCGAAGTGCTGGGCGAAGGCCCGGCTCAGGTGCACCCGCGACAGCCCGGCCTCGCGCGCCAGCTCGGCCACCGACAGGTCGCGCGACGCATGGGCGCGGATGTGGTCGCGCACGCGCAGCATGCGCCGTGAACCGGCGGCCAGCGGCCTGGTGTCGGTCGCCGGTGTCTCGCCGTGCCGTTGCAGCAAGCGCACCAGCACGTCGGTGGTGAGGGCCTCGCCGCGCAGCGATTCCTGCGGCTGGCCGATGGCCGCCATTGCGCGCTGCAGCGCCGCGGCGGACGGCGGGTCGTGCACCACCGGCTGCCGGAAGAAGGCGCTGGCGAGCGTGCCGGCCTCGCGTTGCAGGTGGCGCGGCAGCGCGGCCGGGTCGACGTAGAGGATCGCATAGCCGAAGCCTTCGTCGGTGCCGCGCTGGCCGTCGTGGGCCTCGTCGGGGTTGAACAGCAGCAGGTCGCCCGGCAGGCTGGCGTGGGCGGCGCCGCGGCAGTGGAAGGTCTGCACCCCGCTGTGCGTGACGCCGATCGCGTACTGCGCGTGGCTGTGCCGCTCGAACACATGCTCGGTGAAATGCGCCCGCATCAGCGTGACCTCGGGCGTGGCACCCGGCTGGAAGCGGGCCCAATCCGAAGAACTCGAGGCGTTGGCGTCGCCGGAAGGCGTGGTCGACATGTGACAAGCGTACAAGACCGGTGCCGCACGCGGCGGCAGACTGCGTGCAGTTCCACTCTCGATGCCAGGATTTCCATGAACGCGATCGACCTGCACGGCAAGCTCGAACTCTTCAGCGACCACTGGGCCCCGCGCACCGTGGCCGAGTAC
>NZ_JBFUGN010000511.1:0-4361 GCF_056402895.1 Rhizobacter sp. P3_B12
TTGCTGCACCACGTGCGCGAGTTCGTGCGCGATCAGCGCATCGCCCGCCGGCGTGCCGGGCTGGAATTCGCCACCGCCGAACGCGACGTGCGGCCCGACGGCGAAGGCGCGCGCGTTGAGCTGGTTCGACAGCCGCGCCGCCGTGCCATCCGTGTGCAGCCGCACGGCCGCGAAGCTGGTGCCGAAGGCGCCTTMCATGCGCGCGCGCAAGCCGCTGCCGAGCGATTCGCCGCGGCCGAGCTGCTCGCGAACCGAGACCGGGTCGGCCGCGTGCGCACCCCCCGAACGCGGCTTGAAGAACATCGCGCCGACGCCCGCGAGCAGGCCGCCGGCGCCGCCGRCACCCGGCATCTCTTCGGGCAGCCCCGTGAGCTCGCCCGTCTTCGCCCATCGCCTGGCGCTCTGGCTCACGCGCGCCGTGACGAGGCCGATGCACTGCGCGGCGCTCGACGCGCCGGCGGCCTCGGGCGCATAGCGCAACAGCGCGCGCTCGATGTCGGCGGCGCTGCGCGCTTCGTAGTAGCCGAGCCAGTGCTCGATCCACGGACAGCCTTGCGAGTCGC
Organism: Rhizobacter sp. P3_B12; assembly: GCF_056402895.1. NCBI lineage: Bacteria > Pseudomonadati > Pseudomonadota > Betaproteobacteria > Burkholderiales > Sphaerotilaceae > Rhizobacter > Rhizobacter sp. P3_B12. Next base: position 564 of record NZ_JBFUGN010000511.1, read on the forward strand.
GCCCGGTGCCCGCCAGTGCCGCATCGACCGAGGCGCAGATGCCGGCGCGCAAGGCGCTCATGAAATCGCTCTTGCGCATCTGCCCGCGCGTCAGCTCGGCATCGTCCCCCACCAGCAGCAGCGCCGGGGCGGGGGTGGGCGTTGCGGCGTCGACAGCCTTGGGAGAGCGCCGGATCGGCGCAGGGTCGCCGCCAGCCTCGCTGGCCGCGGACCATCCGCCCTGGCCCGGCCGGTGCCAGCGCCGGCCTCGCAGCACGGCCTCGGCGATGCGGTCGGCCTCGTGCTCGGAGGCATCGTTGGCCGGCGCTACTGTCTCCCGGATCGTCGGCGCGTGCCCCATCGGCACGGGGCCTGCCGCGCCGCGCTGTGCGCGCGCGGCTGGAGGGGCGGTGCGACTGGTTGGGGCCATGGCGGGGCATCCGGGCGTCGATGAGGGCCTAGAAGGTCAGGTTCCGCAGGGCGGCCGGCAGGATGTCCGGTCCATGCGAGAGGACCTCGGGATGCTGCCGAATGATGGTTTCCAATCGGGCGTTCATGTTGATGATCCGACTCAGCGCTGCATCCGGAGGCAGTCCCGGCGGGAYGGCCCTGCTCAGGGTGTCCGTCACCCTTCGGTTGTAGCCAGGATGGTGCCCCTTCATGTTGAACTTGTAGGCCCGGCCCTTCCAGTCGTACCAGCCGCGCAGTTGCCCGTGCTCGGGGAAGTCCTTGATCAGGTTCAGGTCCGCGTCGACGTGCGTCCCGGCAGATTCGAACAGCGCCTTGTTCTTGCTCAGGTAACGCGTGGCGATGTGATGGTCTTCCTCGAGGCTCACTCCTGCCTGCTTGCGGGTGCGGATGACGTTCTTGCCCTCTTGCTCTCGCAGGACGGCCGGTTCCGCGAGTTCCTGGCGCTCCGTGAACTCCTCGAGAATGTCTTTCTGACGCTGCTGGCCCGGTGTCAACGTCTCGGCCTGCGTCTCGGCCTGCGTCGCCGCCGACGCGGGCTTGGGCACCTCGGCCGCCGGCTTCGCAACACCGGCCTCCTTGCCCACATTGGACGGGTGCACCTTGGGCGTCCTCAGTTCCGCCACCGTCGTCGGCGTGGTCCGGGCCCCGCTCACCATGCGCGATTCCATGTTGGTGGACACCGCCCCGCCGGCRCCCTTGCCGACACCGGCGGCGACCTTCTCGCCGGCCATGTCGACCGCCGCGGCTTCGCTGAACAGGGCGACCAGCGCATCGAAGGCTTCGACCGCCTTGTTGACCACGCCCTCGAACAGCTTCAGCGCGCCCTTGACCGCATTGCGCAGCAGGCCCGCCGCCTCGACGAAGAGGCCCTTGAGCCACGTGAAGGCCTCGACCGCCCTGCCGGCCACGAATTCGGCGGCCTTGCCGACGAAGCTCGCCCCCTTGGCGATCAGGTTGCCGATCGCCTCGCTGAACACCAGCAGCAGCACCTGGGCGACCAGCGTCCCGATGACCTCGCCGATGCCCTTGCCCATTTCGTAGAAGTCCTCGCCGAGGAAATCGAAGATCGCGTGCGCGCCACTCGCGCCGATGCTGCGTGCCTTCGACAGCGCCATCTGCATCAGGTTGTCCAGGAACCCGGAGAACTTCTGCACGGTGCCCTTCGGATCGGTGACGAAAGCCGCCAGCGAGCCGCCGAGCTCGCCCATCAGCTCGTTGAGCTTCAGGCTGAGCCGCGCGATCTTCCGTTGCCGCTCGGCACTGATGGCCACGCCCACCGGCGACCACTTCGCCAGCCACTCCAGCCCCGCCAGGCCCAGCTTGACCAGGCCGACCACGCCCTTCACCAGATCCGTGATCGGGCTGACCAGGCCGATCACCAGGCCGACCAGGTAGCCGCCATAGAACCTGGCCGCGTTCCACGGCACCATCAGCTCGGAGAGATGGGACTTCGCGTCGTCGGCGCGCCCCGCCTTGACGTCGGACTTCAACCCGCCGACGAAACCCTCGAGGACGGCCTTGATGAACGGCCAGGACGCGTCGCTGGTCGCCTTGCGCCCGATCGTGTCGACCAGCCCGGTGCCCAGCGAGTAGGGCTCTTCCTCCGGCGCGCACTGGATGCGCTGCTCGGACAGCGCCGGCACCTGCGCGGCCGACAACTCGCGCGCATCGCGCTCGTGCGCGGAATCTCCCGCATCCACGTGCGGACTGAGCGATGCCGCAGCCCAGTGCTGCTGCGCGACGTGCCGCAGCTCGTGCCGCAGCAGCGCACGGCCCTGTGGCGCCTCGGGCTCGTAGCGCCCGGCGGCAAAGGCGATGTCGCTGCCGAGGGTGTACGCCGAAGCGTTCAGCGATTTCGCGGCGGCGTGCGCGGCCGGCCCGTCATGCAGCCGGACGTGGCCGAAGCCGAAGCCGTAGCGCTCGGCCGCTTCCTGCTGCACCTGCGGCGGCAGCGGCCGGCCGCCGCCGCGCACCGCCTCGACCGCGCGACCGGCTGGGGATTTCTGCGCAGTGGCTCGCACGGGCATCCCACTGTCATGAAATCGGACGAACCGGCCTTCTGCCCGGCTCGGTGGTCGGGACCGGTACAGGCGCGGGTGCGGGTGCGGGCACGGGTTGGGCCTGCGGCGCCGGGTTGGCGCACTGCCACCAGAACGGCGCCAGCGTGCGCACCATGCGCCGGCACTTGCAGTTGTCGACCGCGCCCACCTTGCCCTGCGCATCCACCGTCACCACCGCCAGCACCACCCACGGTTCGCTCGGGCACGGCGGGCAATCGGGAATGCTGCCGGGCTGCAGGAACTGGTCGACCGGCGGCGGCGCCGCATGCGAATCGGGGCAGGCATCCAGCACGCAGATCTCGTAGCCGTCCTGCCAGCGCGAGAACTCGCAGCTCGTGTCGTCGCAGCCACAGCCCACCGGCTGCACGCGCACCGGGCGCGCCGGCATCTCCTTGTAGCGCAGCGCGACATAGAGCGGCGCATCGGGCTGGCGCGTCGAGACCGTGCGGTCGGGGCACAGCGGATCGATCGCGATGTCATCGCAGGCATCGCTGCTGCCCACCGAGAGGCAGCGCGTGCGCAGGTCGAAGCACAGGTCCTGCTCGACCACGATCTCGTCGCCATACGGCCCGAGGATGTAGCCGGGGTGCACGACCACGCACCACGCCCGCGTGCTCGCCTCGACGCGCGCTCCACACACCACGCCCCAGCCGTGCAGGTAGCGGTTCATGCGCCGCAGCCGGTTGCGGAAGTAGTCCTGCCCGAGCGTGAGATCGTCGGGTGTCACGAGTTGCCGCGGGAAGAAGCGCGGCCGCTCGATCGAGCCGCGCGCCATCGTGCCACCCGCAGCCAGCGTGGCCGCACCGCCGCAGCCGCCGCCGCAACCCCCGCCGCAACCGCAACCGCCCGAGCCTGTCGTCATGGAAGCCATGGTCATTCCTTTCAGTACTTGCCGCCGCGCCGGCTCTGCGTCTCGTGGCTGAGCGCGAGCACCAGTTCCCAGAGCACGTCGAGGCCGTAGACGATCGGCCGCACCGCGATGTCGATGTCCGACAGCTCGAGCGTCTTCTCGGCCGCGGGCAGGTGGATGTTGGCCAGCGTGATGCAGCCCGGGCCGGTCTCGCAATCGCAGGGCATGCTGACCCACTCGGCGAGCGCGCGGTAGTTCACGCTGTTGCCCTTGATGAGCCCCGGGATGTCCGAGTCGACCGGGATGTCGGGTGCCTTGCCGGCCTGCAACGCGAGCGAATAGCCTTCGCGGATCGCGCCGGGCGAGCAGCGCGAGGTGCTGTCGCAGCCGCCGGCCAGGACCGGCTCGGGATCGGTCTTGCACTCCTCGTAGCAGACC
>NZ_JBFUGN010000512.1:0-4361 GCF_056402895.1 Rhizobacter sp. P3_B12
GCCGATGTGCGTGTGCATGTCGATGCCGCCGGCCATCACGACGCAGCCGCTCGCATCGACCTCGTCGTCGACGGCCTCGTGCGGCGCGAGCGCGACGATGCGGCCGTCGCGCACGCCGAGGTCGCGCACCTGGGGCTGGCCGTCGTTCGCGGGGTCGATGACCAGGCCGCCGCGCAGGCGCACGCTGCTCATGCGAGGGCTCCTGCGATGCGATCGATCACGCTGGCCAACGTCGGCAAGCCGTCGTCGTGCACCGCGAACAGCGGCAGCATCACCGAGCCATCGGCCCGGAACAGGTGCCCCGGCGAGCCGATGCCCGGCGTCGACACCGGGATGAACACCGCGGCCGGCGCCCGGGCCAGCGCGGGATGGCCGAGCACGACGGTCGGCAGCGTGGTCGCCGGCGGGGCCAGGTCCGGATCGAAGCTCGACACCCACAGCAGGCTGTCGACCGCCGCGTCGGACAGCAGGCGCTGCGCATCGAAGCACAGCGGCTCGTGCTCGAGCCCGAGCGGCCCCGCGCGCGAGCGCAGCGGCAGGCCCGACAGCCAGGTGAACACCTGGTTCACCGTGCCGGCACCGTTGCCGCCGCCCAGCCACATCGCCGCGGCACGGGTGCGCTGGTTCAGCGTGCCGACGGTGCGGTGGATGCCTTCGACGACCAGCGCGCCCTGGTGCGGCAGCGTGCGCGTCTCGCCGACGAACACCGCGTAGCGCGCCTGCCGCAAATGCGTGGCCAGCGACTGCAGCGCCGCCGGTGCCTCGCGCACGGCGCGCCCTGCGACCAATGCGGACAGCAGCGCGACGGTGGTGAACAGGTCGCCGTGCAGCGGGATCGTGTCCACCGTGATGCCCGGACGCGTGCGCAGGCCGTCGAGCACCGCGTCGTCGGCTGTTCCACCGCCCAGCACCACCACCCGCCGCTGCGCCACGAGCGCCTCGCCGACGCCGCACCGATCGAAGAACTCCGGCGCCTGCCGCACCGGCGTGCCGCCGACGCAGACGATCAGGTCGGCGCGCGTGCGCACCTCGGCCAGCGTCGTGAAGAAGCTGCCGCGGTCCTGCGTCGCGCGCAGCGTGGTCATCAGCGCCTCGCCCTCGGCCGCATCGCAGATCGCGCCGGTCCGGCAGGCCAGGCGGTACAGCGCGCGGGCGCCCGACACATCGGTGCCCAGGCCGGCGAACAGCGGTTGCCGGCTCGCGGCGAGCCGCCGGGCCGCTGCCGCGATGGCTTCGGCGAGCGAGCAGTCCTGGCCGTCCACGCGTGGCGAGGCCGTCGAGGGCCGGGCCGTGAACCGCGCCAGCGCATGGCGGGCGCTGGCACAGCCGCTGCCCGACAGCGTGAGGGCACCCGCGTCGTCGACCTGCACCGTGGCGGTGTCGCACAGCAGCAGGCAGAACGGGCAGGTCCAGCGTGCGGTGGCGGCGCGCGGAGTCACGGAGGTGTCGCTCATGTGCCCGTTTCAACGCAAGCGATGTGCCACGAGGCCCGCCCCGGCAACGGCGAGGGCGCCGCGGGTGCGGCGGCCAGAAGCGGGACACAGTGTCTCGGTTCTGGCGGGAGGCACCCTCCGTTCACCCTGAGCCTGTCGAAGGGCCCGATCATCCTGAGCTTGTCGAAGGGTCGTGCCACAGCGTCGCAGGCCTTCGACAAGCTCAGTCCGACCCTTCGACAGGCTCAGGGCGAACGGGGGGAGAGGGAGCGCCTGCGGTTGGCACGAAACGTGATGCGTCGTCCCGTCATGGACGCATGTGCTTCAGATCAGGCAGGCATTCGGGGCAACCCGAGGTCGTGCAGGGCACTGGCCACCAGCCAGGCCGACGCGCCGGCCGCGCCCGCGCGGGTCAGATCGGCGACGCTCGCGATGCCACCGGCACCGATCAGCCGGGTCTGCGGCGAGCGCGCGGCCAGCTGGCGCAGCGTGTCCAGGTCGGGCCCGGCGCCGGAGCCCACGCGCTCCAGCGTCATCACGATGACGCGTGAGGGCCACAGCTCGGGGGCCTCCCAGCAACCGGCCGCGTCCAGGCGTTCGCCGTCGCGGCGGTCGAGCGACAGGATGCCGCGGCCGGGTGCCGTGAAGCAGGCTGCGAGTGCCGCGCGCGAGCGCAGCGATTCGCTGCCGAAGACCGGCACCAGGCGTTGCGCCAGCGGCCCGAGCGCCGCATCCAGCGCGCGCGCCTGCGACACGTCGGCGAAGCCGGCGTCCAGCCAGAGCTCGATGCCCGGCAAGGCCTCGAGCAGTTGCCGCACGACGGCGACCTGGCCCGCGCCGCCCTGCAGCGCATCGAGGTCGGCGACGTACAGCTGCTGCGCCGCACAGTGCTCGCACAGGATGCGCGCGACGGTGCGCGGATCGCTGCTGGCGCACAGCGCCGAGTCGATCGGCCGGTAGTGCTGCCGCTCACCTCGCACGGCGCGCACCACCTGGCCTTGCAGCAGGTCGATGACGGGAATGACAGTCATGCAGTTGAACCGAGGAGCATCGATGAAACGGGTTTTCGTCTACGAGTATCTCAGCGGCGGCGGGCTGATCCCGTCGGCCGGCGATGCCACCGTCAACGACGAGGCGGCGGCGGCCGAACTGCTGCCGCTCGGCCTGTCGATGCGCGATGCGCTGGCGCAGGATCTGTTGCAGGTCGACGACGTGATGGTGTCGGTGGCGGCCAGCGCGCGGGCGCCGCGCGTGCCGGGCAATGCCGAGCCGGTGCGGCCGCGCGGCGGTGAATCGCCGTTCGATTTCGTCGCGCGCCAGGCCGCCCTGCATGACGTGGCCTGGGTCGTCGCGCCCGAGACCGGCGGCCTGCTGGCGCGCATGCAGCAGGTGGTGGGTGCCGCGCGCTGGCTGGGGTGCAGCGCGCAGGCCATCGCGCTGAGCTCGGGCAAGCGCGCCACGCTGCAGCACCTGGCGGGGCAGGGCGTGACCACGCCGCTCGCCTTCGAGCACGTGCCGGAGGTGGATCGCTGGGTGGTCAAGCCCGACGATGGCGCGGGCGGCGTCGCGACCCGGGTGCACACCTGGCAGGACGACGCGCTGAGCGACTGGGACCGGCGCTCGACCGCCGGCAGCCCGATGGCCATCGAGCCCTGGGTCGACGGCGAACCGCTCAGCGTGTCGATGCTGTGCACCGCGCAGGGCAGCGAGGTGCTCAGCGTGAACCGCCAGGACATTGCCATCGATGCGGACGGCACCTTGTCGTTCGAAGGGGTCGAGGTGAATGCGATCGCGCTCGACAGCGAGCGCGGGCGGGCGCTGTCGCGGCTGGCCGCGCAGGTGGCGAAGGGCATCCCGGGCCTGCGTGGCTTCGTCGGCATCGACGTGGTGTGGCACCCGCGCTGCGGGCCGGTGCTGATCGAGGTGAACCCGCGCGTCACCTGCGCCTACGTGGGCCTGTCGGCGGCGCTCGGCCGCAACCTCGCGGCCGACCTGCTGCGCGAGCATGCCGTCGGCGCGGCGGGCGACGGCCATGGATGACGCCACCGTCGTCGGCTGGGACATCGGCGGCGCGCACGTCAAGGCCTGCCTGCTGCAGCGCGGCCGCGTGGTCGACGTCGCGCAATGGGCCTGCCCGTTGTGGCAGGGCATCGAACACCTGGAGCGCGCGCTGCAATCGGCCCGTGAGCGCTGGCCCGCGGCCGCGCAGGCCCGGCACGCAGTGACGATGACGGGCGAGATGGTCGACCTGTTCGAGCACCGCGAGGCCGGCGTGCAGCGCATCGCGGCGCTGCTGTGCGAGGCCTGGCCCGCAGCGCCGGTGCAGTTCTTCACCGGGGACGAGGGCTGGTGCGACGGCGAACRCGTGGCCGCCGAGTGGCAGCACATCGCTTCGGCCAACTGGCTGGCCACGGCGTTGCACGCGGCGCGCGACCTCGAGGGTTTTCAAAGAGAGGGCGTGCTGATCGACATCGGCAGCACCACCACCGACATCATCGCGTTCAAGCACGGGCAGGTCGTCACGCAGGCGCGCAGCGACGTGCAGCGCCTGGCCACCGGCGAGCTCGTCTACCAGGGCGTGGTGCGCACGCCGCTGTGCGGGCTGGCGCGGCAGATTGCGTGGCGCGGCGAGCGGCTCAACGTGATGAACGAGTACTTCGCCACCGTGGCCGACGTGTACCGCCTGACCGGCGAGCTGGACCCGGCGCACGACCTGTACCCGAGCGCCGACAACGCGCCGAAGGACCTGCCGGCCACGCGCAAGCGGCTGGCGCGGATGATCGGCATGGATGCGCGCGATGCCTGCGATGGCGAGTGGCTGGTGTTCGCGCAGGACTGGCGCGCCGCGCAGGTGGACGAACTGGGCGCGCAACTGCAGCGCGTGATGGCGATGCACCGGATGTCGGCCGATGCCGTCGTCGTCAGCGC
>NZ_JBFUGN010000513.1:0-4355 GCF_056402895.1 Rhizobacter sp. P3_B12
GGGCCGTGCGGCGCGCCAGGTGCTGGCCGCACTGCAGCGGGCCGCGGCGGCGGCCACCGGCGAGCACATGCTCGCGATCGACGAACTCGCCCGCGACTGCGCGCTCAGCCGCGAACATTTCCACCGCGTCGCGACCCGCTGGCTGGGACTGAGCCCCGGCGACTACCTGCGCGCCGCCCGCATGGCCCGCGCCCGCCGGCTGCTGCTCGACGGCGCATCGATCGCGCAGGCGGCGCAGGCCTGCGGTTTCGCCGACCAGGCGCACCTGACGCGCTGGTTCAGCCGCCACTTCGGCTACACGCCCGGCGCGCTCGTGCAGGCGGCCCGGCCCCCCTTCGCGGGCCCCCAGGCGACCTCGCATTGACGCCCGGCCGGCGAGGTCTAGACTTCCTGCAGGTCCTTCATCGGGGCCCGTCTGGAGGGTGATGCGATGTCAGTCAAGCGGATGACCAAGGGTGCCCGGCCCCACTCGCTGGGCGCATTCAAACCGGTCGGCCACGTGGTCGTCGCGCTGCCGAGCGACGAGCTCGCGCGGCAGGCGATGCAGGCCCTCTTCGATGCCGGCTTCGACGACGATGACGTGATGTTCATCACCGCCGAGGAAGAAGGCGCGCAGATGCAGCACATGCYCGGCCACGCGAGCCAGCTGGCCGGTTTCGGCTACGAGGTGACGCTGATGCGCCGCTACCAGCAGCTCGCCGGCGAAGGCTGCGGCTGGCTGCTGGTGTACGCGCCCGACACGGCGCACGCCGAGCGCGTCGCCGAGGTCGTCAAGCGCTTCGATGCCCGGCTGGCCGAGCGCTACCACTGGCTGGTGGTCGAGGACCTGATCTGAGCTGACGGGGCAGCGGCCCCAGCGGCAGCTCAGTTGTCGAACAGGTCGCTCGCGGCCCGCGTCGGCGTCACGCCCAGGTGCCGGAAGGCCGCCAGCGTCGCGACCCGGCCGCGCGGCGTGCGCTGCAGGTAGCCCTGCTGGATCAGGTAGGGCTCGATCACGTCCTCGATGGTCTCGCGTTCCTCGCCGATCGCCGCGGCCACGTTGTCCAGGCCGACCGGGCCGCCGTCGAAGCGGTGGATCACCGCCTCGAGCAGCTTGCGGTCCATCACGTCGAAGCCCTGCGGGTCGACGTCGAGCATCGCGAGCGCCTTGTCGGCCAGCGCCTTCGAGATGCGGCCGTCGCCCTTCACGTCGGCGTAGTCGCGCACGCGCCGCAGCAGCCGGTTCGCGATGCGCGGCGTGCCGCGCGAGCGGCGGGCGATCTCGAACGCGCCCTCGGCATCGGTCGGCACGTTCAGCAGCCCGGCCGAGCGGTGCACGATGCGCGCGAGTTCGTCGGCGCTGTAGAACTCCAGCCGCGAGACGATGCCGAAGCGGTCGCGCAGCGGGTTGGTCAGCATGCCGGCGCGCGTGGTGGCGCCGACCAGCGTGAACGGCTGCAGGTCGAGCTTGATCGAGCGGGCGGCCGGGCCCTCGCCGATCATGATGTCGATCTGGTAGTCCTCCAGCGCCGGGTACAGGATTTCCTCGACGACCGGGCTCAGCCGGTGGATCTCGTCGATGAAGAGCACGTCGTTCTTCTCGAGGTTGGTCAGGATCGCCGCCAGGTCCTTCGGCTTCTCGAGCACCGGGCCCGAGGTCTGGCGCAGGTTCACGCCGAGCTCGTTGGCGATGATGTGGCTCAGCGTGGTCTTGCCGAGGCCGGGCGGGCCGAACAGCAGCACGTGGTCCATCGCCTCGCCGCGCATGCGGGCCGCGCTGATGAAGATCTCCAGCTGCTCGCGGACCTTGGCCTGGCCCACGTACTCGGCCAGGCCCTTCGGGCGCAGCGCCCGTTCGATCGCCTCTTCGTTGGGCGAGCTGGGCGCAGCACTGACCACGCGCGGTGGCAGGCTGCCGAAATCGTCGGTCTGGATGGCCATGTCGCATTATCGACGGCGCCGGCGAACGCTTGCGTTTGCTCACCCGGTGTGCAGGAAATGTGCAGAGGCCGTCCGGACGGCTGCGGCACAATCGGACCATGACCTCCCGCCATCCTGCATCGCGATGGGCCGTCTGGGCCTTTGCGCTGGCGCTGCTGCTGAAAGCCGCGGTGCCGATGCTGGCGGGTATGTCGGCGCAGATGCAGGGCAAGACGCTGGTCGAGGTCTGCACGGTCTACGGGGTCGCCACCGTCGCGCTCGACGACAGCGGCGAGCCGAAGCCGGCGCCCGCCGACCACGCCGGGGCGCATGGCAGCGAGCATTGCGCGCTGTCGGCGGTGCTGGCGCTCGCGGCGCCGCAGCCCGGCCCGGTCGTCGCCGCGCTCGCGGCGGCCGAATCGCCTGCGCTGCCGGTGCGCGCCGGCGCGCCGATCCCCGATGCCGAGGCCGACTGGATCGCCCGGCTCAAGCACGGCCCACCCCCGCTCACCTGAACCCACCGCCTTGGCCGCGGTGCGCGTGGCGCACCGACGGCCCGTGTGATCGACCGCGGCGTCGTGCGCCCGGTCCTGTTCAGGAGCATTCCGTGATGTACCGATTCACGCCAGCCGCCCGTGCGGCGCTGGCGCTGCTGGCCTGCCTGCCGATGGCGGCATGGGCCGATGAAGACACCGCTGCCACCCGCGCTGCAAGCGACGATGCCGCGGCACCCGTCAAGCACCTGGGCGTGGTCACCGTGACTGGCGGCCGCCGCGGCTCGCTGCCATCGCAGATCCCGACCACCATCGAAGGCATCAGCGGCGCGCAGGTGCAGGCCAGCATCAACGCGACCGACAGCGAAGACGCGCTGAAGTACCTGCCCAGCCTGCTGGTGCGCAAGCGCTATGCCGGCGACTACAACCACGCGGTGCTGTCGACGCGTGCGTCGGGCACCGGCAACAGCGCGCGCTCGCTGGTGTATGCCGATGGCATCCTGCTGTCGAACCTGCTCGGCAACGGCGCGAGCTTCGCGCCGCGTTGGGGGCTGGTGACGCCGGAAGAGATCGAGCGCGTCGACGTGCTGTACGGCCCGTTCTCGGCGGCCTACCCCGGCAACTCGGCCGGCGCGGTGGTCGACTACCTGACGCGCATGCCGTCGAAGTTCGAGGCCCATGCGATGGTCGGCGCGTTCTCGCAGCCGTTCCAGCTCTACGGCACCGACACCACCTACAACGGCTGGCAGACCAGCGCTTCGCTCGGCGACCGCCATGGCGRCTGGTCGTGGTGGATCAACGCGAACCGGCTCGACAGCGAAGGCCAGCCGCTGGTGTTCGACACCACGGCCACGCCGACCGCCGGCGCCGTGCCGGACACCGACAAGACCGGCAAGCCCTGGTACGTGCGCGGCACCAGCACGCAGTACCGCACGGTGCAGGACCACCTGAAGCTGAAGCTCGCGTACGACCTGGCCACCGACCTGCGGGCGAGCTACACGCTCGGCTGGTGGCGCAACGACGCGGTCGGGCGCTCGGACCAGTACGTGGCGCCGGTGCTCAGTGGCGTGACCAACCGCGACGGGCTGGCGCACCTGATGCAGGCGCTGTCGCTGAAGCAGAACACGGGCGGCGCGTTCGACTGGGAGCTGGCCGCGAGCGTCTACGACTACCGCCGCGACCTGAGCCGCAAGCCGGCGGCCGGTTCGACGCAGCAGCCGGCGTTGTCGCAACCGATGCTCGACGGCGGCAACGGCAGCGCGACCGACCTGAACGGCACCGGCTGGAACACGCTGTCGGCGCGCGGCACCTGGCGGCCGGGTGGCGAGGGCAGCGCCCATGTGGTCGACGCCGGGCTGCAGCAGGACAGCTTCCGCCTGCGCACCACCGTCTACGGCCTGGCGGACTGGATCGACCAGGAAAGCGGCACGGTCAACGCCCGTTTCAACGGCAACACGCGGCTGCGCTCGGTGTTCGGCCAGGACGCCTGGCGTGTCGCCGATGGCTGGATGGCGGTGTTCGGGCTGCGCGGCGAGCGCTGGCAGGCCTTCGACGGCCTGACGCAGACCGGCACGTTCACGCCGTATGCGCACCCGCAGCGCAGCGAGACCGCCTGGTCGCCGAAGGCCGCGCTCTCGCATGAGTTGCGCGAGGGCTGGGTGCTGAAGGCCTCGGCCGGGCGCGCGCTGCGGTTTCCGACGGTGTCCGAGCTGTACCAGGGCGCGGCCACCGCGACCGGCATCAGCACCATCGCGAACCCGGACCTGCGGCCCGAGCGCTCCTGGACCTCGGAACTCAGCTCCGAATGGACGCTGGCCGATGCCGGCACGCTGCGCCTGACGCTGTTCCACGAGGACACGCACGATGCGCTGTACAGCCAGCCGCTGCCGAACGTGACGCCGGTGACGAACAGCGTGCAGAACGTCGACCACGTGCGCACCACCGGCCTCGAAGCCGCCGCCC
>NZ_JBFUGN010000514.1:0-4352 GCF_056402895.1 Rhizobacter sp. P3_B12
GGCGCAGACCATCCTGGACGTCAAGGGCGGCGCCTCGCCGATTTCGCCGATGATCGCGCGCAAGGTGCTGGATCGCCTGCGCCAGACCGTCGCGCCGCGTGCCCCCCAGGCGCCTGGTGCGCTGAATGCCGACCTGCTTTCTCCGCGCGAGGCCGAGGTTCTGGAGTTGATCGCCCGAGGCCTGTCGTACGCCGAGATCGCGCAGCTGAAAGGTGTGACGATGCACACGGTGCAGACGCACATCAAGAATCTCTACGGCAAACTGGCCGTCCATTCGCGTAGCGAGGCCGTGTTCGAGGCCAGTCGCATGGGCTTGCTGAGCAGCCTGAAGTCACGGGACTGAGCCCATGCTGCGCCCTTGGGTCCTTCGGTGCCTGGTGGCTTTGGCATTCCCTTTGTGCGGTACGGCGGACTCGACGGGGCCTGCGGGCCGCAGTACGGCCACGGGACCTGGTCTGGCGCCGGTCCTTGCGCTGAGCGGCGGCATGTCGCCCGTGCAGGTCACGCGGGTCGACACGCTGGTCAGCGCCTCGCGCACCCCACCCGGCGGTGCGGCGCCCTGGGTCGTCAGCAGCCTGCCCGATGCCTGGGCGCAGTCGCGCCCGGCCCTGGAAGGCACGGCCTGGTATCGCTTCAACGTGCGTCTGGCGGGCCCGCCAGACGGGCCATGGGCCTTGCTGCTGCCACGCGTCAGCATGAATGCCGACCTCTGGGTCAACGGTGTCCTGGCGGGGCGCTCCGGACGCATGGACGAGGGGCTCACGCGGCACTGGAATACGCCCTTGTTGTTTCCGATTCCCGACCGCGCCTGGGTCGCCGGCGACAACGTGGTTCACGTCCGCGTGCGGGCGGCCGCCGAGCACCGCGGTGGCCTGGCGCCCATGCTGATCGGGACGGTCGACGCCATGGCACAGCGACATGGCGAACGGGCGTTCTGGCAGAACACGCTGGTCAGTGCCGCCAATGCGTTCGTGGTGGCCCTGGGCTTGTTCTTCCTGTTCGTGTGGCTGCGCAAACGCGAATTGATGCACTACGGCTACTTCGCGGGTGGCACCATTCTTTGGGGTCTCAGCAATGTCGACATGACGATGCAGGACCCGCCCATGCCGGACGCAGTCTGGCAGTGGTTGATCGTCGTCATGCGGCTGTGGTCCATGATGCTGATCAACCTGTTCTGCCTGCGCCTTGCCGGGCGGCGCATCCCAAGCCTCGAAGCAGGCGCACTGGCGTTCTCGCTGCTCGGTGCACTTGTCGTGGCCATCGCGCCTGCGCATGGCCAGGGCGTGAACCCTGTCCACGCGGTTTTGCTGGTGCCCGTGCTGGGCACCGGCGGCTGGGCGCTGGTGCTGATGCTGCGCAGTCTGGCGACGCACCCGCAGCGCGACGGCCTCGTGCTCGTGCCGGTGGTGGCGGCAACCTGGCTGGCCGGAATACACGACCTGATGGTCGTCACAGGGCAGTTGCCGTTCGGGCACGTCCATGCGCTGCCTTACGTCGCGCCCGTGCTGGTGTCGGCACTGGGCTGGATGATCGCTGGCGAACACAGCCGCGCACACCGCGCGGTCGAGGCGTTGAACGGAGACCTGACCGCACTCGTGCACGAACGCGAGGCCCAGTTGCATGAATCCCTGGACCAACTGGCGCGCAGCGACCGCACGCTGGCGGTGGCTGCCGAACGTGCGCGCATCTTGCGCGACATGCACGACGGCGTGGGCTCGCTCCTGACAAGTGCCATGCGCCAGCTCGAAGGCGGACGCATCTCCGCCAGCCAGGTCCTGGAGTCGCTGCGCGAGTCCATGAGCCAGCTGAAATTGTCCATCGACGCCATCAACTTGCCGGTGGGCGATGTCAATGCCTTGCTGGCCAGCCTGCGCTACCGGCTGCAGGCGCGCATCGAGGCTTCCGGGATCGAGCTGCACTGGGATGTGAGGCAACTGCCGCTGTGGCCGACAGGAACCCACGACGCGATGCGCCACCTGCAGTTTCTGTTGTTCGAAGCGCTTTCCAATGTGATGCAGCACTCTCAGGCCACGACAGTGACCTTGGCCGCGCGCGGCGTGGCCACGGGTATCGAGGTGAGCCTCTGCGACGATGGCCTCGGCATGTCCGGCCACGAAGGCAACGGACTTCGCTCGATGCGGGAGCGCGCCGCGGCGCTCTCGGCCACGCTGAGCGTCGTGACGGGAGCCCACGGCACACGCGTCGAGATCCTGTTGCCGGTGCCGCCCCAAGCGCAGGCGGCTTCGACACCTGCCCGCCCCTGAGGTCGCGGGAGCCTGCAGACGCCCTTGCGGTCTCGCAAGAGCAGCCTGGGCACCATTTCCCATGTTCATGGGAAGCGCGTGCCGCAACGACTTCATAGCATCGGGCCGCGTTACGCGACGACGTTGCGCGAAGGAGGCCAATCGATGTTGCAGCAGTGCCAGTACGTCTTTCCGCCCTTCCGACTGGATCCGCTCGACGCCACGCTGTGGCGCGATCAGGAACGCGTTCCCTTGCCGGCGAAGAACTTCGCGTTGCTGTCGTACCTGGTGACGCACGCGGGACGGTTGGTCGCACACGATGAGATTCTCGACGCCGTCTGGGCACATCGATTCGTCAGCCCGTCCGTGCTCAAGGGCGCCGTGGCGAGACTGCGCGCGGCCCTGGCAGATGATGCGAAGCAGTGCCGCTTCATCCAGACCGTCAACCAGCGCGGGTATCGCTTCGTGGCGGACGTGGACGTCTGCTTGCGTGCAGAGTCTTGGCCGCGCCCGAGGACCGGTGACGCCGGCGCCGGCAGGTCGAGCCTGATCGAGATGCTCCAGCGTCATCTGGAGCTTGCGGGAACACGCGCGCGGGGCGGCGATGCGACGCTCACGGATCTCGGGAAGCATCTGCTGAACGCGGTGACGTCGAATCGCGCCGTCTCCACCCATCCCGACAGCGGCCGGGGATCGAGTGGCATCCCTGCGTCCTGGGCTGCTCTCAGCCTCGGCGACTGGTGCGCGCTCATCGAAGCGCTGTGTCGCGAATAGTCGGACGGCACGTGGAATGAACCCAAATGTGACCTCGACGAGACCTCCGGACACGGCTCGCGGCATATCGTTCCGACACCCGCAGCGCCAGCCTGCCGGATCTCAACCACGAGGAGTCGCCATGAAGAACAAGAGTTTCTCGCTGCATGACGTGCAGGACTGCGTCATTCAGGCCCTGGCCAGGCAAGCAGGCTGCGAGGCGCGGGCCATCGGCCCGCAGCATTCGTTGAAGCACCTGGGCCTCTCGTCCATCGAGGCCACCGCGTTCGTCGGCCACATCGAGGAATCCCTCGACTTGATGCTGGACCTGACGATCCTGTACGACCACGCCACGGTCGAAAGTCTCGCCCGATACCTTTTCGACCTGACGGCAGCCAAGACTGTCGCCGTGACCGCGCCGGCCTGTCTCGACTGAATCGGGCGTCCACGCCATCCACTTCACGACGCAGGAGCAACCGATGCCGATCGTTGAGCCCCATCGCGATCTCTATGTCACCTTGCGGCCAGAGGCACACAGGAAGGAGCGGCTGGCGATCGCCGCAGCCGTGCTGGTGTCCACGGTCATGGGCCTTGCTGCCGTTCCGTACGCCTTCGTGTGGGGCGTGTCCGGCCTGGATGCAGGGCTCTTCGTCGTCTTCTACCTCGCCAGCGGATTGGGCATCACCGTCGGCTATCACCGCCTCTTCGCACACCGCAGCTTCGCAGTGGGCCCGTTCTGGCGCGCGCTGCTGGCGGTGCTGGGCTACACCGCGGGGCAGGGGCCGGTGGTGTATTGGGTGGCACATCATCGCCTGCACCACGCCCGAACCGATACCGACTCCGATCCCCACAGCCCCCTCGACGAGACCGGCAGCATCAGCGCGCGATCGTTCCTGCACGCCCATGTCGGCTGGATGTTGATGAACAGGAAGGCCAACCCCGGCGTACTGGCGGCCGATCTGCTGAGGGATGCAGCCCTGGTGCGGATGGAGAAGCACTACCTGCGTGTCCATGTTGCCTCGATCCTGTTGCCCGGCGTCATCGCGGCACTGCTGACCGGGTCGCCGGCGGCCGCCGCGAGTGCCGTGATGTACGCCGGGTTCTTTCGGCAATTTGCGGTCCTGCAGGTGGTCTACGCGATCAACTCCGTTTGTCACGCCTTCGGAGGGCGCAGCCACGAAACGGATGACGCCAGCAGGAACGTCTGGTGGCTGAGCGTGCTGTCACTGGGCGAGTCCTGGCACAACAGCCACCACGCGAATGCCGGGGCGGCCAATTTCGGCCGGCACTGGTACGAGATCGACATCGGCTATGCCGCCATCAGGCTGCTCGCCGCGCTGGGCGTGGCGACGGACG
>NZ_JBFUGN010000515.1:0-4347 GCF_056402895.1 Rhizobacter sp. P3_B12
CTGCTGCTGCTCCTGCTCTGGGGCTTCGGCGGCTGGCTCGCGCCCACCGACTTCTGAACCCGCCCCCGCACGAACTCCATTCAACAGAACCAGCATGAACACCACCGCAGACACGAATTCAGCCGCTGCCGATTCGGCAGCCTTGCGCAGCGAACGGGCCACCTCCCCCGATGACTGGCTGAAGTTCCCGGTCCATCCTTCGAGGCTTCGCACTCTGCGGGAGACCTTCGAGGCCGGGGCCGCCCTTCCGGATGAAGAACTCAAGGTCTTTCTGGAAGCGTTCAGGGAGAAGCTCCTTTACGAAAACATGCCGTGGATGACGGCAGTCGTGGCTGGAGATCTCCGCGAGATCGGCCAAGAAAAGTATCGGATCGGCTGGCGACATGGCCTCGTCTGGGGCGCTGCCGTCGGCTGCCTGGTTGCCCTTCTCTCCGTGGCAACGGGCATGTACTGGGCAGGCGCATGACCAGCCTCGCGACCTGCATTCAGGTGGCACCCGAGCGCGGCTGCGTGCTGTGCCGCCACGGCGCCTGCAACGCTGCTGGCCAGCGCGTCTGTACCTGCCCCGACGCCAGGCTTCCTTGCCCAACGCCCGTCGCGCTTGTCCGCGACATCCGCGGCGCCTGCGGCCCAGAGGCCCGGTTCCTCGATTTCGCCGGCCTGCATCACTGACGTCCCGCGCCGCCCTTCCACATTCCAACGCTACCCACGCCATGATCATCATCACGACAGCCACCGGCGCCGAGGTGTCGCTCAAGCACCCTCTTCCCGGCAACATCGATCTGCGAACGATCGCTCATCACCTCAGCCTCCTCAATCGCTTCACCGGCGCCACCTGCAGGCCCTACAGCCTGGCCGAGCACTCGCTGCTCATCTGCAGGATCGCCGAACGCGAACTCGACCTCGATGTGCACGGCCAGTTCGCGGCACTCATGCTGGCCGCACACAAGGCCTATGTCGGCGAGTTGTCCGCCGCGGCTGAAGACGAGATCGGCGCCCCTTGGATAACCCTGGAGAACCGCTTCGTCCGATTGATCCGCAACGGCTTCGCTCTGAACGTTGCGCACGTCGCGCACGCCCAGGGGCTGCTCAAGGCGGCACTGATCGCGGAGGCCACCGCACGTGCACAGCTCCTGCCGAACCCCGGCACAACGCCTCCTCTTCTTCCCGGCGTGAAGCCGGTGACCTGGGTCAACCTGATGTCGCCCGCTTGCCGAGACACCACGTGGTCCGGCTGGCGCAACGCGTTCATCGAGCGCGCTGACTCTCTCGATTTCCAACGCCAGCAGTTCGCAAGCCGCCTGGTCCACTGAACTCAACCTCGGACGAACCATGGAAACCATCCGCGAGATCGCTCTCGACCAGTTGCACGAGAGCCCCTTCAATCCCCGGCGCACCTTCACCGGCATCGATGAGCTGGCGACGAATATCGTCGCTGAGGGCCGCATCCACCAGCCGATCCTGGTTCGCCCTCGATCCGGCGGCGCCGGCTTCGAGATCGTCTTCGGGCACAGACGCGTCCGGGCCGCTCGCTTCGTCAACCTCCCCAGTGCGCCGTGCATGGTGCGAGACATGACCGACGCCCAGTCCCGCAGCGCCCAGGTCGCAGAGAACCTGCAGCGCACCGACGTGCACCCGCTCGAAGAGGCCGAAGGGTTCATGTCGATGATGCAGGACGATGGCTTGTCCATCGAAGATCTTGTCTCAAGGTTCGGCAAGAGCCGCACCTACTTCTACAACCGGTTCAAGCTGCTCGACGCATGCCCGGCGCTGCGTGAGGCGTACCTCGCCAACGAACTCGGCACGGAGGCGACGCAGCGCATCGCGCGCCTGCCGTCGGCCGCACTTCAGGAGAAGGCGCTGGAGTGCATCAGGCAAGACGCCCAGGCGCGGCTCGCGGCGGGCGGCAATGCAAGCTACCGCAGCATCCAGGCCCTGCTCGCCGCGAAGTTCTCGCTGGAGCTGCGCGCGGCCATCTTCGATATTGCCGATGCGGACCTGCTGCCGGACGTGGGCAGCTGCACCGACTGCTGGAAACGCTCGGGCAACGCGCCCGACTTCGCGGACATGACCGAAGCCGACAGCACGGGCGACAGCCGCAAATCGGGTTCGGCGCGAGTCAGTGCAGACGTCTGCACTGACCCGGACTGCTTCGCGGAGAAGAAGAAAGTCCACCTGCTGCGYGTCGCGCCGCGTGCGGCCGAACGCGCTACTGCGGCCACGAAGCACCCCATCGAACTCGAACCGGCCGCTCAGCATGCCGAGTCAGCCGCCCCAACTGACGATGCATCAGACAGCGATGCGCACGAGGCGGCGGGACCGAATGTGGCTTCGGCGCCAAGCAACATGGACGCAGATCGGACGGAACCGGCTGGGGCGCGACCGGCAAAGCCCGTCCGTGTGCAAAGGCGAAAGGCGATCGACGAAGACGCCACTCCGTCCACCCTCGCCTGCCGCAGCCGACTCGACCTGCTCAAGCGCGTTCGCGAGCGTGCCCTTGCCACCGAGCGCAGCGCATTCGACCTACGACTGGTCGCCAAGTTCGTCTGCGAATCCATCGCATGGCGCCACCGCGCGACCCTCGAAGGTCTGTACGAATGCGGCATCGGAAATCTGGCGGCGCGCATCGACGCGCTGCATCCCTCCGAGGTTGCGCTCTTCCTTCTTGACTGTGCGCTCGCAGCGAACGTGATGGTCGGGGAGACCGAGGTCGAGGAACAGCCCGCCTACCTCATCGCCGCTGCCGAGCACTACCTCTCCACTCCTACGCTGCCGACGCAACCCGCAACGTGACCCGATATCAACAACCCGACAAAGAGCAAATGAGCAAACTCGAACCCATCTACCTCGACCTTCCTGACGTTGCCGCCTTCACCTCGCTGTCTGAGTCGACGGTGGAAAAGCTCGTCCGCGAGGAGGCTTTTCCGAAACCTCGGCTTCTCTCCGGCAGGCGTGTCGCGTGGCTGGTACGCGAGGTGACGGCTTGGTGTGAAGAGCGCCCGGTGTCCAACCTCCTGCCGCCGCCGTTCACGGGCCGTCGCAAGACAGCTCTCGCGCCACAAGYCCATCGAGGCGCGTAGCTTGACCGGCAGCGCGGCTTGCAGCTCAGAGATACACCGAGCAGAGCCGCGCCGTCTGGCAGAGCGCCGCATCTTCCGTCAGACATGTTCTGTTGAACGCCCGCTCTCACGAGCGGCGAACTGCAGGTGTCGACCCGTTGCCGTCGTTCGACGCCTCGTTTTCAAAGCCGCAAAGCTGCCAGCCGCCGCCAGATCCTCCTGATGGCAAGGTTAGGTCTGCCGCGGGTCAAGCGCCTTGAACGGGGCAAAGTGCCAGAGGATGAACGCTATGCCGAGACCAATGAGAGAGCCCAGGCCCCACATGACCTTCGCGGTGCGGAAAACAGGCGCCTGCGACTCTTGGGAGGCGACTGTTTTTCCATCAAACTCAGCGGCGACGATCCAACGCCCACCCAAGAGGCCGACATCTTGCAGCCACACACGAAGTAGCGCGCCCTTACGCGGAATGGGCAACTCGCAGAGCTTTGGCGCCTCAATGCACTGCACCCGGACTTCACCAAAGGAAGGGGTTTGTAGAAAGAGGTAATCCACGCCCTTTAATCTTGATCGAGTAGCGAGGGCGGTCGTCTCTACTGCTTTGGAGAGTTGTAGGCGTGAGGGCAAGAGCAGCCAACTGGCGGCGAAAAAAATGGCTGCCGGTACTGCGATCCAACGGGCAATTGTGAAGCGAAGATCCGTCATGAAGTCTTACGTTTGGCTCAAGAGGCTGAGCGCGTGCGAGTCGCCCCGCAGACGGAATTTATCTGCATTTCCGATTGCGCGGACGTCTGGTCGGCGGCGGCCAGTGTTGACACCTGCAGCCCGTCGCCCGGGCCCGAAAACTCCTGCTCCGCGACGCTGCTTGTTGCATCGTAGCCTCTCACAGCGTTACCCGGGAACAGACGCTGCCCAAGGACGGCTTGTGGCCGGGTGGAGCCTTCCGTCAGTGAGCGCCTCTTGTGAGTGCGACGCGCGCCGGTGCAAGCGCGTGGGCCGCGTCGGGGCTGCCATCGCGGCCAGCTCGCTCGATGACTTCCAGCAATGCACGTCCTGCTTCCGACCGTGGTTCCACTCGCACTGGAACCGGGAAAACGGGATACCAACGCTGCAGATAGACACGAAAGTCCGAAGCATTCCGTTCGAGGCTGCCATGCACGTCAACCGCAATCTTCTTGCCCGCGGCATCAGTGAGCTCAATCCATGCTGACCCGCCGTCTGCGAGGAATACTGAGTCGGTAACTCGGATGGGGCTGCTCATATCAGGAGCGCGCCCGGCAAGAACGTAGGT
>NZ_JBFUGN010000516.1:0-4337 GCF_056402895.1 Rhizobacter sp. P3_B12
GTGGTGCAGCGAATGCAGCCCCCACCACCAGTGGAACTGGTGCTGGCCGCGGTGGATCCAGTAGTCGACGAAGTCGAACACCAGCAGGTAGGCAACGAAGCTGAACCACGCGGTATCGGTGACGCCCGGCCACCACGGCCCGAACCACTCGTCGAACTGCCAGGTCGGCAGGCCCGCCAGCCGCGCAGCACCGAAGGCCTCGTCGAACAGCGGATCGACCGCGAAGAACAAACCGACGCGGAACAGCCCCAACCGGTGGATCAGCGTGTACAGCACGTCGATGCGCACCGCGCGCCGGTCGGTCACCGGCTCGACCGGGCGCCAGCGCTCCAGCGCGCCGAACACCACCAGCAGCACGACGATCTGCAGCAGGCCGACCAGCAGCCAGCCGGTGGCATCGAACGCATCCTCGACGACATTGCCGAGCCCGAGCTGGAAGGCGAGTGGCTGCACGACGCCTTCGAACAGCGCCTGCTGCACGCGGCCGAAGGCGTCGGTGAAGGCAAGCAGCAGGGAATCGAGCATGGCGAGCGTGTTCGGCAGAAGGGATCAGCGTTGCGCTGCATCCCGGTAGGCGGGGTGGTCGCGCAGGGTGGCGAAGCAGAAGCCGCGTTGCTTGAGCCCCTGGATCAGCGGCTCGAGCACCGCCGGCGCCCACGGGTCCTGGCGCGACCAGATGCCCAGGTGGGCCAGCATCACGTCGCCCGGCCGGATGTGATCCAGCGCGCGCTGCAAAAGTTGCGCATTCGGGTAGCGATCGCTCGGCAGTTCGTCACCGAGGAAGCCGGCGGCACTCCACGGCACGTGGGTCCAGCCGCAGGCCTTGGCCGCGGCCAGCAGCGCCGGCGAGGTCTTGCCGCCGGGCGCYCGGAACAGATGCGGCATCGCCTGCCCGGTCATCGCGCGGAAGCGGTCGGCCGGGCGCTGCAGCTCGGCGCAGTACTCGGCCGCGGTCCAGGTCAGCAGCTTGCCCGCGTTGGGGCCGGCGCTGGGCCGCACCTTGAAGCCGCCACCCTTCTGGCCCGTTTTCACATCGGCCACCCAATACACGTGGTCGAAGGTGTGCGAGCCGAACAGGTGGCCTTCGGCCGCGCGCGCCTTCCACCACGGCGCCCATTCGTCATCGAGGCTCGTGCCGTCGGTCTTCGTCTTCTCGTTGGCGAGGAAGAAGGTCGCCTTCACCTGCTGGCGATTCAGCACGTCGGCGACCAGCGGGGCCACGCCCATGTGGCCGGTGTCCAGCGTCAGGTAGACCGGCTTGTCGCAGCCGGCCGCGTGGGCCGGTGCGGCCAGCGCCGCGATCAGGGCTGCGGTCAGGGCGGCGACAACGACGGGGCTAGCGGCGCGACGCATGCTCGAGCGTCCACACCCCGTGCGGCGAGCGGCCCACCGCCACCTGGCGGATCACCTGCTTCTTCTCGATGTCGATCAGCGTGAGCTTGCGTGCCCAGCGCGAGCTGACGAGCAGCGTCTTGCCGTCGGCCAGCACGTCGATGCAGTCGGGGCCGCCCGGCGCCGGGTAGGTGTCGACCACGCTCAGCGTGCGGGTGTCGATCATGCTGATGGTGTTGGCGACACGGTTGCTGACGAACACATGCTGGCCGTCGCCGCGGCTGCGGAACGCATGCGCGCCGGCGCCGGTCAGGATGCGCTTGACGAGCTTCGGCTGCGCCTGGCTCACGTCGTAGACCTCGACGAACTCGTCGCCGGTGAGGCCGACCAGCAGCAGCTTGTCGTCGGGCGTCAGGTAGACATCGGCCGGCAGCTTGCCGACGGTGATCTTCCAGCGCGGCTTCTGGGTCGCGATGTCGATCGCCATCAGCTCGTCGCTGTCCTGCATCGACGAATAGATGACGCTGCTCTTGCTGTCGATCGACAGATGGCTGGGCGTGCGCGATGCCGGCACGCGGCCGGCGAGCTTCATCGGGTTGGCCGCGTCGGCCGGCTCCCAGCGGTAGATGTCGATGTGGTTCAGCCGGTTCGCTGCGGTGACGAACCACTTCATGTCGGGCGAGAAGCGCAGGTGGTACGGGTCGGGGATCTTGGTGATCGTGCGCTGCACCTCGGCGGTGACCGGGTCGACCAGCGTCAGCGAATCGCTCAGCGCGTTGGCGACGATCAGCGATTTCTCGTCGGGCGTCAGGTAGAGGTGGTGCGGTTCCTTGCCGGTGGGAATGCGGCGGATCTCGGTGAAGGTCTTCGGGTCGATCACGCTGATCGACGCGTCGAGCGAGTTCAGCACGAAGATCGGCGGCTTGACTGCGTCCGCGGCCTGCGCCCCGAGCGGGGCGGCCAGGCAGAAGGCCGACAGGACGAGCGACGAGAGACGGGGCAACGCAGACAGCAGTTTCAAGACCGGCACCAACAGGAGAAACCAGCATTTTAGGCGGGCGCAGCGTGCGCCCACCTTCAAAATGGCCTGCGAGCGCCTTTCTGTTCTGCGCTTCGTCAAAGTCAGGCGTTATTCATCGTCCCCGCCGAGGATGCCGCCGAGCAGGCCGCCGCCGGCGAAACCGCCCAGCACCGAACCCTCTTCACGCCGCCCGCCGTTCTGCGGCGCGGCCGCGAACACGCGCGACGCGAGGCGCGAGAACGGCAGGCTCTGCAGCCACACCGTGCCCGGCCCGGTGACCTTCGCGAAGAACAGGCCCTCACCACCGAACAGCGCGGTCTTGATCTTGCCGACGTACTGGATCTCGAAGTTGACGTTGGGCGTCAGCGCGACGATGCAGCCGGTGTCGATCAGCAGCGTCTGGCCGGGCTGCAGCTCGCGCTTCAGCACGGTGCCGCCGGCGTGCACGAAGGCGAGGCCGTCGCCCTCGAGCTTCTGCATCACGAAGCCCTCGCCGCCGAAGAAGCCGACCGACAGCTTCTGCTGGAAGAAGATGCCGAGCGACACGCCCTTGGCGGCGCACAGGAAGGCATCCTTCTGGCAGATCAGCGTGCCGCCGAGCTGGCGCAGGTCCATCGGCAGGATCTTGCCGGGGTACGGCGCCGCGAACGCGACCTTGCGCTTGCCCTGACCCTGGTTGGTGTAGACGGTGGTGAACAGCGACTCGCCGGTGATCAACCGCTTGCCGGCGCCGAGCAGCTTGCCGAAGATGCCGCCCTGGCTGGCCGAGCCGTCGCCGAAGACGGTGTCCATGCCGATGCCGGCATCCATGTACATCATGCTGCCGGCCTCGCCGACCGCCGCTTCGCCCGGGTCGAGTTCGACCTCGACGAACTGCATCTCCGAGCCCTTGATCTCGTAGTCCACCACGTCCATTGCCACGTTCATGCTCCTGGTTGAGAACGGGCGGATTCTGACATCGTCGGGGAGCGGCCCAATGACTCGATGCAGCAGCAGCCCATCGCGTGAGTCAAGTCATCAACTTCGGCCGCACCTTGGCCACACGCACACCCCGCACCAGGAAGAACCCGATCACGTCGAACCCCGCTTCCGCCGTCGTGAACGCCTGCTCCGGCCCGCTGCAGGGCTGGATCCCCCGCGATGCCGGGCCGCGCTGCAGCGGCCAGGCAGGCAGCAGGTTCGCCACGAATCCGACGTACTCCGCCATCGGCGCACCCCACCGCCGATCGAACAGGCGCAGCTCGATTCGCGCGACCCCGTGGCTGCGGTCCTCGAGGGTCGACGTGTCCTGCACCGTCAGCAGGTAGCGCGCCGTGCTGGCGCGCACCGGCCCTTCGATCGACTGGGACAGCTCGACCTGCACCAGCCGCGCCATGAACTCCTCGGTGTTCGCGGGCGGCAGCAAGGCATGCCCGGTGGATTCCCACCACAGACGATGCGCCGTCACCGAGATCGCGCCACGCGATGTCATGCGCCGGTCCTGCTCGACGAAGACGAAGGTCGACGTGGCCAGCACCTGCCGCGCATCCAGCGGATCGAACCAGTCGACGGGCGGCACGTCGTCCGGCTCGGGGCGGCGCACATGCTCAATGTCGAGCAGCACACCCTCGTTCGCCGGCACGCGGCTCGCCTCGCTCGAGATCGTCAGGTGGCGCTCGCTGTCGCAGCGGTGTGCCRGGTAGGCCAGGGCATCGCTCGCCATCGCGTCATCGGCCGCGTGCAGCCGGGCCTCGGCGAGCTGGCGCTGGAAATCCTGCAGCGCGAGCCAGCCCAGCCCGTGGGCGGCCAGCAACGCCGCGAGCGCCAGCGCGACGCCGATGCGCCGCTCGCGTGTTCGAGGCGGCAGGCGGCTGAGCGCACCGAGCGCGAACGAGGCCGCCACGAGCAAGGCGATCGCGCCGAAGGCGAGCAGCGCCGGGGAGGTGAACAAGGTTTCGGTCAGGGACGGCATGGGCCAATCCTTCAAAAAAGAGGAGGTCGTAGA
>NZ_JBFUGN010000517.1:0-4333 GCF_056402895.1 Rhizobacter sp. P3_B12
ACTTCGAGAACCTCGTCGGCCACCTCGACGAGCGCACCGCGCTGATCATCGACCCGATGCTGGCCACCGCCGGCTCGATGATCGCGACCATCGACCTGCTGAAGCGCCGCGGCTGCACCGACATCCGCGCGCTGGTGCTGGTGGCGGCGCCGGAAGGCGTCGCTGCACTGCAGCAAGCCCACCCCGATGTGCGCTGCTGGACGGCCGCCATCGACAGCCACCTCAACGAGCTGGGCTACATCATTCCGGGCCTCGGCGACGCCGGCGACAAGATCTTCGGAACCAAGTGAATTCGCGGCCTGCAGCGTGCTGCGGTGCCGCATGAATGTTCGTTGGATATCCCTATTGCTCGGAGCTAGTTCACCAAAGCGTCACCGGTTGGGGCCACACTCTGCGCTTGTGTTGAGCACAGTGTGACCGTGGAGACACCGTCCTTAACGGTGGAGCGACGTTGACTGACATTCAGACCCTTGAAGTACCGCTGTTCGAACCCTATCGTCTGTCGGTGACCCGAGGGAGACCCCCGATGAAGAGCCCATTTCGTTTCTGGATGACCGGTGGCATTGCGATGATCGTCGCAGCCCTGGGTGGTACCCGCGCATTCGGTGCGGAAGAGCGCCTGACGCGTGCGAGCGTCAGCCGATTCGGCGTGACCGAGACGGTGCAGCGCATCGAGGCCTGTGCCGAGCGGCACGGCATGCCGGTGCTGGTGCGGCTGCAGCAGAGCGTCGGCGAGGACAACGAGCGCCAGCGCCTGGTGATCGTCTTCGAATCGACGCAGGGCGGCACGCCGGTGCTGATGACCAGCTCCGATGCATCGCCCGACCTGCTGCTGCGCGTCGTGGTGCAGCGTGGCGCGAACGGCAGCACCGAGGTGATGTGGCGCGGCGCGGCGCTCGACGAACTGCCCGACGGGCTGTCGCCGGAACTGCTGCACGACCTGGCCGACCTGCCGGCGCTGGTGGCCGAAGCGCTGTCCTGATCCAGGTCCAGGTCCAGCCTCAGATCCAACCCAGCGCGCCGACCACCGCGCCGAGCGCCACCATCCACAGCGGGCTCAGGCGCGTCTTCAGCATCACCGCGATCGTCACGCCGATCAGCACGATCGCGCCGATCTGGTCGCGCACCGGGTCGGCGAGGATCCAGCCGGTGGCCAGCAGCAGGCCGAGCGTCAACGGCGCGAGGCCGGTCTTGAAGGCCCGCACGCCCAGCGTCTCGCGCCGCGAATGGCCCCAGCGCGTGGCCCACAGCGCGAGCGTGGTCGACGGCAGCATGATGCCCAGCAGCGTGACCGCCGCGCCCGCGAGCCCCGCCGCATTGAAGCCGAGCACCGCGACGAACAGCACGTTGGGCCCCGGCGCCGCCTGCGCCAGCGCGACCGACGCGGTGAACAGGTCGTCGCTCAGCCAGTGCCGCTCGCCGACCAGGTAGCGGTGCATGTCGGGCGCGGTGGTGATCGCGCCGCCGACGGCCAGCAGGCTCAGCATCAGGAAGTGGCTGAACAGTGCGAACAAGTCGCCGGCCGTGAGCCCGTGCAGGTCGAACAGGCTCACCGCCGCAGCCTCCACCACGCCGCCGCGATGCCGACCGAGCCCAGCCCCGCCAGCACCCACACCAGCGGCCAGCGCATCAGCGCGACCATCACGAAGGTGCAGGCGCCGATCGCGAGGCTGAGCGGCAGGCCCATCTCGTTGCGCTTCAGGCTGGTCGCGAGCTTCAGGCCTGTCGCGATGATCAGCCCGGCCGAGACCGCGCCCATGCCGCGCAGGGCGCCGCTGACCAGCGGCTGCTGCGCGGCCCGTGCGTACAGCGCGGCCAGCACCAGCACGATGACGAGCGGCGCGAGCATCATGCCGGCCAGCGCGGTGAACGCGCCGCGCAGCCCGAAGAAGCGGTCGCCGATCATCAGCGACAGGTTCACGATGTTCGGCCCCGGCAGCACCTGGGCGACCGACAGGATCTCGACGAACTCGTCGCGGTMGAGCCAGCGCTCGCGCTCCACCAGCTCGCGCTGCGCCACCGCCAGCACGCCGCCGAAGCCCTGCAGCGCGAGGCGGTTGAAGACGCGGAACAGCTCGCCGAGCGAGCCCGGCTGGCGCGGTTCCGGTGTCGGCTCGCTCAACGGATGACCCGCAGCGCTTCCGGGTTGACCAGTTGCGTCGGCGTGCCGTTGATGAAGTTGATGACGTTGTCGAAGGCCGCGCTGAAGTACAGCTCGTAGCTGTCCTGCTCCACGTAGCCGATGTGCGGGGTGCACACCGCGTTCTCGAGGCGCAGCAGCGGGTGGCCCTGCAGGATCGGCTCGCTCTCGAACACGTCGACCGCCGCCATGCCGGGCTTGCCGCGGTTCAGCGCCGAGACCAGCGCGCCTTCCTCGACCAGCTCGGCGCGCGAGGTGTTGACCAGCAGTGCGGTCGGCTTCATGCGGGCGAGGTCGTCGGTGGTCACGATGCCGCGCGTCGCGTCGACCAGCCGCAGGTGCAGCGACAGCACGTCGCAGGCCTCGAAGAAGGCCTCGCGCGATTCGGCGGCCTGGTGGCCGTCGGTGCGCGCCTTCTCGCGCGAGGCCTCGCTGCCCCACACCAGCACCTGCATGCCGAAGGCACGGCCGTAGCCGGCCACCAGCTGCCCGATCTTGCCGTAGCCCCACAGGCCGAGCGTCTTGCCCTTGAGCACCATGCCAAGGCCGAAGTTGGCCGGCATCGAGGCGGCCTTCAAGCCCGACTGCTGCCACGCGCCGTGCTTCAGGTTGCCGATGTACTGCGGCAGCCGGCGCATCGCCGACATGATCAGCGCCCAGGTCAGCTCGGCCGGTGCGACCGGCGAGCCGACGCCTTCGGCCACCGCGATGCCCAGGCGCGTGCAGGTCTCGAGGTCGACGTGCGAGCCGACGCGCCCGGTCTGCGAGATCAGCTTGAGCTTGGGCAGCTTCTCGAGCAGCTGGCGCGGGAACTGGGTGCGTTCGCGGATCAGCACCAGCACTTCGGCGTCGCGCAGGCGCACCGCCAGCTGGCCGATGCCCTTGACGGTGTTGGTGAACACCTTGGCATTCAAGTGCTCCAGGCGCCGGGCGCACCTGAGCTTGCGGACCGCATCTTGGTAGTCGTCGAGGATGATGATGTTCACGGCTTTGATTGTGCATGCTCGCCAGCAGGAAGCGGCGAGGACGGCTAGCATCCGGCCCCACACCCCTTCTCACACAACCTCCGGAGACCGCAATGCCCCTCACCATGTACTCGGCCAGCGTGCCGATCTTCCTGCGCAGCCTCGACAACGTCGGCAAGTGGCTGGACAAGGCCGAAGCGTGCGCGCAGGCGAAGAAGTTCGACGTCGCGGTGCTGCTCGGCACGCGCCTGGCGCCCGACATGCTGCCGTTCACCCGGCAGGTGCAGCTGACCAGCGATGCGGCCAAGTTCGCCGCGGCCCGGCTGGCCGGCATCGAGGCGCCGAAGTTCGACGACGTGGAGACGACGCTGCCCGAGCTGCGCGAGCGCATCGCGAAGACGGTGGCCTTCCTGGAGTCGGTGCCGGCCGAGAAGATCATCGGCAGCGACGACCGGGACGTGACGATCCCGCGCCGCGACGGCCCGCTGACGCTGAAGGGCGAGGTCTACCTGCGCACCTTCGTGCTGCCGAACTTCTTCTTCCACGCGACGACCATTTATGCGCTGCTGCGCCACAACGGCGTCGAGTTGGGGAAGAGTGATTACCTGGGGCCGCTCGGCGGCTGAATCGGCAGGCCTACAGCGGCACGAATTCGGTGTCGCGGCCGGCCATCGGGAAGGCGGCGTCGAGTTGGCGGCGTACCGCCTTGCATTGTTCTGGCGGCAGAACGGCGAGCAGCGTTTCGCTCAGTTCGAGCAGCTCGCCGATGTCGCCCGCGATGCGCAGCTGGCGCTGCAGCAGCGCGGCCGAAGCGCCCTGCAGGCCCGAGGCCGATTCCATGAAGCACTGCTTCATCTCGACGAACACGCGCCGCGCGGCCACACGGGCCAGCCGCTCATGGGGCATCCCGGGGATGTTCTGCAGCGCGGTGGCGTCGAGGTCGAACGAAAGGCGTGCGTTTTTCATGGCGGTGGGCGTGTGACTCACGTGCATGGCTTTCGGCCGGCGCGTGTTCAGGTGTAGATCCGCTGGCATTCTGTACAGGGTGCCGTGCCGCAGATCGCACGAAATGAGGCACTTCTGCCGGCTGTTCATCGAGGCCGGCTACGCTGAGCCGCCACGAACGAGAAGGATCGAACGATGAAATGGCTGAAGCGCGGGTTCCTGGGGCTCGCGATCGGGCTGCTGCTGGCGACGGCCCTGCTCGGGCTGTATGCCTGGCGCACGC
>NZ_JBFUGN010000518.1:0-4330 GCF_056402895.1 Rhizobacter sp. P3_B12
TCGTCGACGACACCACCTTCCCGGTGTCGGCCTCGGTCGACAGCGATTTCGACTCGAAGGTCGCGCGGGCGAGCGTCGGCTACTCGTTCTACAAGACCGCCGAGGCCGAGGCCGGCGCGGTGGCCGGGCTGCACGTCACGCGCTTCAAGTTCATCGTCGAGGGCCTGGGCCAGGTCGACGGCGGCACCGTCGCGGTGCGCCGCGAGGAGGCCGCGCACACGGTGCCGCTGCCGACGATCGGCGCCTACGGCACCTGGTCGTTCGCGCCGAGCTGGCTGGCCTCGGGCCGCGCCGATGCATTCGCGATCAACTACAAGGGCCACAGGGGCCGGCTGCTGAACTTCCAGGCCAACGTGCAGTACCGCTTCACCGGCAACTTCGCGCTCGGCGCGGGCTGGCGCTACGACCAGTACAAGCTCACCGAGACGCGCCGCGACCCGCGCGGCGAGGTGCGCTACACCTTCCAGGGGCCGCAGGTCTTCATCGACGCCGGCTTCTGATCGCGCAGCGCCGGCGCCTGCCATGGAGACTGCCGCCTCGCCTGCCCCCGATCCCGCCGTCTTCCTGCACGTGCGGATCGTGCTCAGCATGGTGGTGAGCCTGAGCATCGCGCGGCTGCTGTCGGGGCTGGCGGTGTTCGTGCAGCACCCGGGGCGGCAGAAGGCGTACTGGGTGCACCTGCTGTGGGCGGCCTCGACCTTGCTGCTGCTGGTGCACTTCTGGTGGTGGGAGTTCCGGCTCGCGCAATTGCCGGTCTGGCGCTTCGAGCTCTACGCCTACGTGCTGTTCTACGCGGCGCTGAACTACCTGCTGTGCGCGGTGCTGTTCCCGAACGACCTCGACGAGTACGACGGCTGGCGCGACTACTTCCTCTCGCGGCGGCGCTGGTTCTTCGGGCTGCTGGCGCTGAGCTTCGTGGTCGACCTGGGCGACACCTGGATCAAGGGCGGCGCGCTGCTGCCGAAGCTCGGGCTGGAGTACCCGGTGCGGGCGGGGGCCTACGTGCTGCTGTGCGGGGCCGCCGCGCTCATCCGACACCCGGTGTTCCACGGCGCGTTCGCGGTCGGCAACCTGCTGTACCAGGTGTCGTTCATCGTGCGGCTGTATGACGTGATCGAGTGACGCCCCGGGGCCTGGATGTCAGGGATCCGTCGCGAATTCCCGGTCATTTCTGCGCGACACTCCGTCCTCGCCGGGCGTGACCCGGTTCCGCGCACCAGACCACGGCTCCACAAGACCTCGCGGTGCGCTTCACGGGAGGATCCCTTGCAGCACCACCGTTCCATCGTCGTCGATCCATTGCCGAGCCGCGTCGCCGCGCCGCACTGACCTGCTGCTGGCTGGCATCGATGTCGTCCTTCAAGAGCCTGCCGCTGAGCTGGGCGCTGTCGCGCCAATGGCACCAGGCGCAGTTGCCGTGGCTGGCCTGGACGCTGGGCGGCCTCGTGGCCCTCGCGGCGGTGGCCGCGGCAGGCGCCTGGGTGCATCTCCAGCAGCGCGACCTGGCGGCAGCCCGGCGCGATCTCGCCACCCTCCAGGCCCGCCCCGCGCCCGCCGCCGCCAGCGCCGCCGCTGAACCCGAACCCGACTTCGCCCGCCGGCTCCCCATCGACGCCAGCACCGCCGACTGGGTGCGCGACATGCAGCGCGTCACCGGCCAGCTCGGCGTCGCCGTCGTCAGCCTGGTCGACACGCCCCGCGCCGCCACCGCCGAGCAGCTCGGCCGCCACGACCTGCAGCTCACGCTGCGCGGCCCGTACCCGCAGATCAAGCTCGTGCTGAAAGAGCTGCTCGACCGCCACGCCAGCACCACCGTCGCTCGCCTGAACCTGCGCGTGATGACGAGCCCGGTCGACGTCGAGGCCACGCTGCTGCTGACGCGTTGGAGCCGCCCGCTGTCGACCGCGGGTGCACCGGCGCCCCGCGCCTCGGAGGCCAGCCGCTGATGCCGATGCGCAAGAGCCTCTGGTGGGCCCTGGGCGGAACGCTCGCCCTCACCGCCGCCTCGCTGTGGGCAACGCGGCAGGCGCCCACGCTGGTCGCGGCCGCCGTGCGCGGCGCCGAAGCGCCCGCGCCGGCCGACGAGCGCCCGCTGTTCCAGGCAGCGCCCGGCGCCGCGCGCCGGGATCGCGCCACGCCCACCACGACCCTGCCCAAGCAATGGCCCGCGCAAGCCTTCGAGCCTGCCAAGCGCGACATCTTCCAGCCGGTGCTGCCACCCGCCCCGCCACCGCCGCCCGCGTCCAAGCCGGTCGCTGTCGTCGCGCCGCCGCCGCCCGCACCGA
The DNA here is from genome assembly GCF_056402895.1 of Rhizobacter sp. P3_B12. Taxonomy (NCBI): domain Bacteria; kingdom Pseudomonadati; phylum Pseudomonadota; class Betaproteobacteria; order Burkholderiales; family Sphaerotilaceae; genus Rhizobacter; species Rhizobacter sp. P3_B12. The sequence continues at coordinate 2,286 of NZ_JBFUGN010000518.1, forward strand.
TGGCCCCGCCGATGAACTACCGCTTCTTCGGCCGCATGCTCACGCCCGAAGGCACCACCATCGTCTACCTCGTGAAGGGCACCGGCGCGCCGATCGAGGTGGCCGTCGACCAGCGCCTGGACGACGGCTACGTCGTCGAATCCATCACCGACCAGGCCGTGCAGCTGGTCTTCCCGCCCCTCGGGCAGCGCGCCACCATCGGCATCACGCCGCCACCGCAGTGAACGCCAGCAGCTCCATGACCTCCTTCGCCCGCTCCCTCCGTGCGCTGCCTTTCGCGCTGGCCGTGCTGCTGCTCGCCGGCTGCGCCGAGCAACGCTTTCGCGACGAGGCCCAGCAGGCGCTGCGCGCCGGCAACTACGAGCAGGCCCTCAGCCAGCTCGACGCCGGGCTGAAGGAATACCCGAACAGCACCACGCTGCGCAGCGGCCAGGTGCAGGCCCGCACCGAGGCGCTGGCCCGGCTGATCGCCGAATCGGCCGCCGCACGCGCCGCCGGCCGCTACGAGGTCGCCGAGCAGGCGCTGCGCCGCGCGAAGGCGCTGAACCCGACCAGCAGCCGCATCGACGACCTGCTCGCCGACGTGGCCACCGAGCAGCGCCAGCGCGCCGCGCTCACCGAGGCCGAGCGCCTGGCCGCGGCGCAGCAGGGCGTCGCCGCGCTGCGCGTGGTGGAGCAGGCGCTGAAGGACAACCCGCGCAACTCCGACCTGCTCGCGTTCCAGCGCCGCATCGAGGTCGACGTGCGCCAGGCCGAGGCGCGCGCCAACCAGAAGGGGCTGGCCGAGACCCGCCCGATCTCGCTCGATTTCCGCGACGCCGGGCTGCGCACCGTGCTCGACGTGGTGTCGCGCAACAGCGGCATCAACTTCATCCTCGACAAGGACGTGCGCCCCGACGCCCGCGTCACCGTCTTCCTGCGCTCGGCCCGTGTCGAGGACGCGATCGACCTGATCGTCAGCACCAACCAGCTCGCGAAGAAGGTGATCGACAGCCAGACGCTGCTGATCTACCCGAACACGCCCGAGAAGCAGCGCGAGCACCAGGAGCAGGTCGTCAAGGTGTTCTACCTCGCGAGCGGCGACGCGAAGGGCGCGGCCGCCTTCCTGCGCTCGATGCTGCGCGTGCGCGAGCCCTATGTGGACGAGCGCACCAACATGCTCGCGCTGCGCGAATCGCCCGAGAACATCCAGCTCGCCGAGCGCCTGATGGCCCTGTACGACGCGCACGAGCCCGAGGTGATGCTCGACGTCGAGGTGATCGAGATCCGCAGCACCCGCCTCACCGAGCTGGGCGTCAAGTTCCCCGACACCTTCGCGCTGACGGCGCTGCCGCCGGCCGGCGCCACCGGGCTCACGCTCGGCAACGTGCGCAACCTGACGCGCGACAACATCGGCCTGACCGTCGGCAACCTGCTCGTCAACCTGCGCCGCGAGGTCGGCGACTTCAACACGCTGGCCAACCCGCGCATCCGCGCGCGCAACAAGGAGAAGGCCAAGATCCTGATCGGCGACAAGGTGCCGGTGATCACCGCCACCATCGGCGGCAGCGGCAGCTTCGTCTCCGACAGCGTGAACTACATCGAGGTCGGGCTGAAGCTCGAGGTCGAGCCGACCATCTACGCCGACGACGACGTGGCGATCCGCGTCGCGCTCGAGGTCAGTTCGCTGGCCGGCCAGGTCAAGACCGCCTCGGGCACGCTCGCCTACCAGATCGGCACCCGCAATGCGTCGACGCTGCTGCGCCTGCGCGACGGCGAGACGCAGATCCTGGCCGGCCTGATCAGCAGCGAGGACCGCTCCAACGCGAGCCGCGTGCCGGGCCTGGGCGACCTGCCGGTGCTCGGACGGATCTTCTCGAGCCAGCTCGACGATTCGTCGCGCACCGAGCTGGTCCTCGCGATCACGCCGCGCATCGTGCGCAACTTGCGCCGCCCCGACGCGAACGAGACCGAGATGTGGGTCGGCACCGAAACCTCGCCGCGCCTGCGGCCGACCGGGGGCCGCGCGGCTGCCGTCGTGCCCGCTGCCGGAGCGAGCGCACCGG
>NZ_JBFUGN010000519.1:0-4316 GCF_056402895.1 Rhizobacter sp. P3_B12
CTGCTGCATGCCGCCCGACAGCTGCCACGGGTACTTGTTCTCGAAGCCGCGCAGCCCGGCCATCTCGATCAGCTGCTGCGCGCGCTCGCGGGCCGCCGCCATCGGCAGGCCGCGGATCTCGGCCTGCAGCAGGATGTTGTCGATGACGCGCCGCCACGGCAGCAGCAGCGCGTTCTGGAACACGATGCCCACGTCGGTCTGCGGGCCGTTGACCGGGCGGCCGGAGAGCGTCAACTCGCCGCCGCTCGCGGGCAGCAGCCCGGCCACCAGCTTCAGCAGCGTGCTCTTGCCGCAGCCCGACGGGCCGACCACCGAGACGAACTCGCCGGCCCGGATCGCCAGGTCGAGCGGGCGCAGCGTCTCGACGTCGCCGTCCTGCGTGCGGTAGGTCTTGTGCAGGCCGCGCGCCTCGATCAACACAGGCGCCGGCGCGGCCGACGCGACGGGTTTCAGCACGGCGCTCATCGGCATGTCACGGCAGATAGTCCAGCGCGACGTAGTCTTCCGGCTTGCCGCGCGTGRCCGGGTCCATGCCGCCGTATTGCACCAGCAGGTCCAGCGATTCGGCGACGTTCTTCATCGACACCCGCAGCGGCCGCAGCGACCGCGTCTCGTCGGTGTGGTACAGCGCCGTCGTCAGCTTCAGGCCGGTCAGCATGGTGTCGCGCTGGCCCGACTTGGGGTTGGCCTTCAGCGTCGCGTCGACCGCGGCCTCGGGGCTCTTCTCGGCCTCTTCGAGCGCGCGCGTGGTGGCACGCAGAAAGCGCTTCACCAGGTCGGCCTTGGCGGCCAGCGTGTCCTTGTGCGCGACGATGCCGGAGCTGATCAGGTTGACGCCGTAGTCGGCGAAGCGCACCACCTGCACTTGCTTCTTCGTCGCATCCTGCAGCTTGATGTTCTGGTCCATCACGTAGCCGAGCAGCAGGTCGGCCTGGCCGTTGATCACCGCATTCAGCTTGGTCTGCGCGTCGCCCGAGACGGTCTTGAACTGGTTCTCCTGCAGCCCGGTCTTCTTCAGGAACAGCGGCCAGATCTGGCTCATCGAGTCGCCGGGCGTCATCGCGACGGTCTTGCCGGCGATGTCCTTCGCGGTCTTCACGCCCTTCTCGGAGAAGCCCATCACCGACATCGGGCTGACCTGCAGCGCGACGCCCACCGCCTTCACCGGCGCGCCCTTGGCGGCGGCCTTCACCATCGTCGGCACGTCGACGTAGCCGAAGGTGGCCGAGCCTGCCGCCACCGCCTGGATCGACACCGCCGAGCCGCGGCCCTCCTGGATCTCCAGGTCGATGTTCTCGGCCTCGTAGAAGCCTTTCTCCTTGCCGATGAAGAAGGGCGCGTGCTCGCTGTACACGTACCAGTTGAGCAGCAGCACGACCTTGTCGCGCGATTGCGCGAAGGCGGGCAGCGCCAGCGTGGAGCCCAGGGCGGCCAGGGCCGCGGCGCGGGCCAGGGTGCGTCGTCTCATGCTTGTCTCCTTCGTTGTATTCAATGCGCTGGCTGCTGCCCGTCACGCTGCGACGCGTGCCACGGCATCAGCCAGCGTTCGACCCCTTCGATCGCGAGGAACAGCAGCACGCCCACCAGCGACAGCAGCACCAGCGCGGCGAACATCAGCGGCAGGTCGAAGCTGCCGGTGGCCTTCTGCAGCACGTAGCCGATGCCGGAGTTGGAGCCGACGAACTCGCCGACCACCGCGCCCACCACCGCCAGCGTCACCGAGACCTTCAGGCCGCTGAAGATCGACGGCAGCGCGGTGGGCAGCCGGAACTTGATGAACACCTTCCACGGGCTCGCGCCCATCGAGCGGGCCAGGTCGATCACGTCGGCCTCGACCGACTTGAAGCCCTGCACCGTGGCGACCACCACCGGGAAGAAGCCGAGCAGGAAGGCGGCGATCACCTTGGGCACGATGCCGAAGCCGAACCACACGACGAACAGCGGCGCGATCGCCACCTTCGGGATCGACTGCGAGAACACCAGCAGCGGGTAGACGAAGCTCTCGACCAGGCGCGACGAGGCGATCCACATCGCGATCGGCACGCCGAACAGCGCCGACAGCGCGAAGCCGCCCAGCGWGGCGTACAGCGTGGGCAGCGTCTCGCGCAGCAGCATCGGCCCCTCGGCCACCAACTGGTGGGCCACCGACCACGGCGTGGGGATCAGGTAGGGCGGGATGCGGAACAGCCGCACTGCCAGGTCCCACAGCACCAGCAGCACCACCAGCAGCCAGGCCGGGCGCAGCGCGGGAGACAGGAGCCAGCGTTTCATCGTGCGGTCCTTCTTCACTGTTTGGTGAATTACGTGAGTGCGGCGTCAGTCCCGCAGGACATAGCCCATCACCACCTCGGTGATGTGCGAGAGGCGCTCCGACAAGGCCTTGGTCGCCATCAGGTCGCGCCCGAAGATGGTCGACAGCGTGTGGTTGTTCGACAGGTAGAAGTACGCCAGGCCGGCGATCGAGATGTAGAGCTGCACCGCGTCGACACCGCCGCGGAAGGTGCCTTCGCGGCGGCCGCGCTCGAGCACCTCGCCGAGCGTCTGCACCAGCGGCGAGTTCATCTCGCGGATGCGGCTGGACGCCTTCAGGTGGCGGGCGCGGTGCAGGTTCTCGCTGTTCAGCAGCGTCAGGAATTCCGGGTGCGCGAGGTAGTGCTCCCAGGTGAACGACACCAGTCGGCGCACCGCGTCGGGCGGGCTCAGGCGTTCGAGGTGGAGTTCGCGCTCGGCGCTGCGGATGTCGGCATAGGTCTGCTCGAGCACCGCGAGGAACAGCTCGTCCTTGCCGCCGAAGTAGTAGTAGATGAGGCGCTTGTTGACGCCGGCGCGCTCGGCGATGCCGTCGATGCGCGCGCCGCCCAGGCCGCTTGCAGCGAACTCGTGCATCGCGGCGCGCAGGATCTCCTGCTGCGTGCGCTCGGCGTCACGGGTGCGCAGCTCGACGACATTGGCAGCGCTGGCAGCAGTGGCGGGCAGGGGCGACGGCATGGTGCCCATAATTCAACGAATGGTGAATTATGGGCATCCGGTCGAACCCTAGTTCGGCAGGCGCAGCCCCATCAGGCTGTCGACCGCGGCGCGCGTGATCGTGTTCGGCAATGCCGGCACGATGGCCTTCAACGAGGCCGGGATGGCGCCCGGGTGGACCATCGCCACCTGCACCGCGCGCGATTGCTCGTCGAGCAGCACCAGGTAGTAGCGGTCGTCCACCGGGCGGCGCCAGACCGGGCCGGCGCTGCCGCGGGTGTTGGCGTCGACCACGGCGCCCTGCTTCATCACCGTCAGGCTGTTGGCGTCGAGCAGGTCGGCATCGGCCGCGAAGTGGTCCATCGTGCAGCCCTTGACGCCGCAGGTCGAGCCGCCCAGCGAGCCCACCTGGTACGAGCGGATGCCGGTGCTGATGATGTCGCGGTTGCCGTACTGCGTGCCCTGCGATTCGGCCACCACCTCGAGGATGTTGATCTGGCCGCAGCCGTCGCCGAGCCCGGCGTTGCCCGGGGGTGTTGCTGAAGCAGTGGCAGGGGCTGTAGCCCGACCAGCCGTCGCGGTACAGCTCCGACGGGGCGACCGCGAGCCACGGCGAGTCTTCGGCCTTCTCGTCCTTGCCGTCGGTGACGCAGCTCAGCGGCTTCATCGTCGGGTCGTCGGCGTACGGCATGCCGGCCAGCATCACGACGAGCTTCGAGCCCTTCCAGCCGACGAAGTCGAGGTCGGAGCCCGGGCAGTACGGGTCGCTGCCGGGGCCGCACTTGAACGGCTTCTCCTGTGACGCGAAGACGGTGCAGCTGTTGCCGAGCTCACTGGGCAGCACCTTCGAACCTTTCGGCCCGGAGAAGTGGAAGTTGTACGGCTTGTCGGGCGTGCGGCGGTCCCAGAACGAGCGGATCGCCCAGTTGCCGTCGGTGGTGGTCAGCGGCTGGTAGACGACCAGCTGCTTGATGCGCAGCGGGCCGTCGAGCACCAGCCCGAGTTCTTCGTTGAACGGGCTGATCCTGTCGCTGGTGACGTCGTGCTTCGTGCGGCAGCAGGATTCATCGCCCCACGGGAACTTGATGACTTCCGACTGCACGTTGCAGCTCGCGCTGCCGGCCTGCGCCTCGATCCGGCGGCCCCAGTAGCCCTTGGCGCCGATGTTCGTGAAGGTCAGCGTGCCGCCGAGCGTCGGCGTGCCGTTGTTGCTCGTCGGGGACGCGGTGTGGGCGGGGGCCTGGGTGTTGCCGAGGTCCGGCCAGGTGTTGGCGGACGGTGCGGGGGCCGGAGCCGGGCTCGGTGCCGGCGCGGGTGCCGGACTCGGTGCGGGTGCGGGGCTTGGGGAT
>NZ_JBFUGN010000520.1:0-4311 GCF_056402895.1 Rhizobacter sp. P3_B12
CCTGCGTGCTGGCATCGACCTGCGGCAGCGGCCAGGGGTCCCACGGCGCGACGGTGGCGGTGGCGTCCAGCGACTGCCCTTGTGCGCGCAACGCGGCCTTCGCGTTGAAGCGCGCGAGCGGGCCCTTCGCCGACAGGTCGGCATGCCAGTCGTTGCGCAGCGATTTCGCCCAGGCCGGCAGCGTCGGCAGGGCCGCCTCGCTGCCGCTGCCCTGCACGCCGGCCAGCTGCAGCTCGAGCGGCATGTCGCCGTCGGCACCGATCTGCGCGCCGCCGGTGACCTGCAGCGCATCGAGCCGCAGCGAGACATCGCTGACACGGTGCAGCGCGCCGCGCTCGGCGCCGAGCGCGACCCGGGCGGCGATCTCGCGCAGCGGATGCGCCTCCAGCCCCGGCACCAGCAGCGTGCCGACGGTGAGCTTGTCGACATGCACCTCGACCGGCGAGCGCAGCGAGCTCGGCAGCCCCGACGGCTTGGCATTCGGGTCGCTCGGGCCGATCAGCACCGTGACGCGCTCGGCCGACATCGCATCGGCATGCACCGCCGCCCAGGAGCGCGGGTAGGGCGTGAACGACAGCGACAGCCCGCGCCAGCGCAGCGCGTCGATCACGACGCGGTCGTGCTCGCCGAGCACGACGACGACCTGCTTCGCACTGAAATCGCCGACCAGCGAGCCGCGCGGCTCGCTGACCTGCAGCAGCGGCAGCGCGCGTGCCACGTTGCCGAGCAGCCACGCGGTGCCGCTCTCGCTGCCGGCCGCCCACAGCGCGGTGCCGACCAGCGCGGCCGGCAGCACGACCAGCAGCACGAAGCCGATGATCAGCAGCGCGACCCACCAGCGGCGTCGGCGCAGCGGCTTCGGCGGGGCGGGCGTGGCTTCGGTGTCGTCGCTCATGCGTGCTCTAGAAGGCGATGCCGACGCTCAGGTGCAGCCGGTTTTCGTCGACCGCCTGCCCATGCGCATAGTCGATGCGCAGCGGCCCGACCGGGCTGCGCCAGCGCAGGCCGACGCCGTAGCCGTAGACCGAGTTCACGTGGCCCCAGGTGTCGGACGCGTTGCCGCCGTCGGCGAACACCGCCCACCACAGCGAGGGCATGCGCGGCGAGATCGGGCGGGCCAGTTCGATGCTGCTGGTCAGCAGGAAGCGGCCGCCGTAGAGCTCGCCATCCTTGATCACGCCCAGCGAGCGGTAGGCGTAGCCGCGCACCGAGTCGTCGCCGCCGGCGCGGAACAGCAGCGCATCCGGGATGCCGACATCGGGTTTCGCGAACACGCCGCCGGCCTCGACGCGGGCCTGGCCATACCAGCGCTGGCCGAGCGGCCAGTAGCCGGTCAGGCGGCCGTAGGTGCGGCCGAACGGGCCGTTGCTGGCGAAGTTGTTGATGGCATAGCCGCCGGCCGCCTGGATCGAGGCGGTGAGGCCCTTGGTGGGCAGCAGGATGCTGTCGACGTCGCGCCAGACCCAGTTGTAGTTCTGCGAGACGGCGCGGCTGTCCTGCTCGGCGGTGTCATTGGTCAGCTTCGAGTCGAGCACCTCGACGAAGATCAGCCGCTCGATGTGCTCGGTGTCGAGCGAGCGGCCGACCCGCACGCGCGAGTTCAGCGTGATCGCGCCGGCCGAGTCGAGCCGCGAGATGCTGGTGGCGATCAGGTTGCGGTACTGGCCGTCGGTCGGGTTCGACGTGAGGTCGGCGTCCCACGAGCGCAGGTCGCGGCCGAGTTCGAACTTGTTGTGCAGCTGCGCGTTGAAGCCGAACGGCCGGCGGTGCCGGTGCTCGAAGGTGAGGCGCCCGCCGGTGTTGTCGCTGTAGCCGATGCCGAAGGTGGCCTGCTGCAGCGTCTGCTCGCGCACCCGCACCGTCACCGGCGTCGCCGCGGCAACCGCCGGATCGGGATCGATCTCGACCGAGACGCCCTCGAACAGCCCGAGCTTGCCCAGGCGTTCCTGGAAATCGAGGATGCGTTTCTCGGTGTAGGGCGTGCCGGGGCCGAAGTCGGCGAGGTTGCGGATCGCGCCTTCGTCGTAGCGCTGCAGGCCTTCGATGCGGATCTCGCCGAGGTGGAACAGCGGGCCGCTGTCGAGCACCGCGGTGATGCTGGCCTTCTGCGTCGACGCGTCGACGCGTGCTTCGGTGCTCTTCCATTGCGCAGCCGGGTAGCCGTCGGCTCGCAGCCGGGCCACGGTCTCGTTCTTCGCCTCGCCCCACAGGCTCTGGCGGAACGGGCGGCCGAGCTTCAGCGGCCACTGGTCCTCGAGGCGATCGAGGGTCTCGCGCGCAGCCGGATCCTTGGCGTCGAGGCCTTTCTTCAGTTCGCCCTCGATCTGCAGGTCCCAGTGGTCGACGCGGGTGCGCGGGCCGACCTGCAGCACCAGCTTGATGACCGGCAGGCCTTCGGGCGTCTCGCTGCGCTCGACGCGGGCTTCGGCGTTGAAGTAGCCCTCGGTCTCGACCAGCGTCTTCGCCTGGGCCGGCGCGGCCGCGGCGAGGCGGTCGAGCTCGGCGCGGGTAATGCCTTCCTGCGTCGACGACTGGAAGCGGCCGAGGTCGAGGTAGGTGGTGAGCAGGGCCTTCAGGTCGTCGGGGGCCTCGATCTCGAGCCGGTAGGCGACGAAGGCCGGTGCGGACGCGGCGGTCGCCGGTGCGGCGGCGGACTCGGGCTTGCTGCTGCCGTCGGCCTCGGGTTTGAAGATGGCGCAGCCCGAGAGGGACAGCGACAGCGCGAGCCCGGCGGCCAGCAGGGGCGGTGCGGGCAACCTCATTTGCTCAGCAGCCGCATGGCACCTTCGAGGCCTTGCAGCGTGAGCGGGAACATGCGCTGGTTCATCAGCTGGGCGACGATCGAGATGCTCTGGCGGTAGCCCCAGACGCCCTGCGGCTCGGGGTTGATCCACGCGAACTTGGGGAAGGCATGCGTGAGGCGCTGCAGCCATTCGGCGCCGGCCTCCTCGTTGTTGTATTCGACGCTGCCGCCGGGCTGCAGGATCTCGTAGGGGCTCATCGTCGCGTCGCCGACGAAGATCAGCTTGTAGTCCTTGTTGTACTTGCGGATCACGTCCCAGGTGGAGAACTTCTCGCTGTAGCGGCGGCGGTTGTTCTTCCACATGAAGTCGTAGACGCAGTTGTGGAAGTAGTAGAACTCCAGGTGCTTGAACTCGGCCTTGGCGGCGCTGAACACCTCTTCGACGCGGTGGATGTGTTCGTCCATCGTGCCGCCGACGTCCATCAGCAGCAGCACCTTCACCTTGTTGTGGCGCTCGGGGACCATCTTGATGTCGAGGTAGCCGGCGTTGGCGGCGGTCGAGCGGATGGTGTCGTCGAGGTCGAGTTCCTCGTCGGAGCCTTCGCGGGCGAAGCGGCGCAGGCGGCGCAGCGCGACCTTGATGTTGCGGGTGCCGAGTTCGAGCGAGTCGTCGTAGTCCTTGAACTGGCGCTGGTCCCAGACCTTGACGGCGCTCTTGTTGCGGGACTTGTCCTGCCCGATGCGGATGCCTTGCGGGTTGTAGCCGTAGGCGCCGAACGGGCTGGTGCCGCCGGTGCCGATCATGCGGTTGCCGCCTTCGTGGCGTTCCTTCTGTTCCTCGAAGCGCTTCTTGAGCGTCTCCATCAGCTCGTCCCAGCCCATCTTCTCGATCGCGGCCTTGTCCTCGGGGCTGAGTTCGAGCTCGAACTTCTTCTGCAGCCAGTCGAGCGGGATGTCCTGCGTGAAGTCGGTGAGCAGCTCGACGCCCTTGAAGTAGGCGGCGAAGGCGCGGTCGAACTTGTCGAAGTTGGCCTCGTCCTTGACGAGCGTGGTGCGGGCGAGCAGGTAGAACTTGTCGACGCTCGGGCCGCCGTCGTCGTCGCCGTCGTTGTCCAGAACGCCGGCTTGCAACGCTTCGAGCAAGGTCAGGTATTCCTGGACGGAAACCTTCAGCTTGGCGGCGCGCAGGGTGAAGAAGAAGTTGGTCAGCATGGCGGGCTGGGCGCGGCGTACCGCGATGAAACTACGGCGTATTGTGACTTCGTCTGCACGCACCGTCCTCGTGCGCATACCCCATTGTTGCGGTGCGGCATTCCGGTTGTCCTACGGAGGCTTCGCGCATCATGTTCCGGCTGACATTCCTGCCTCTGCCTGTGACATGAAGTTTCCGGCGCGCATGCGCTTCCTGCTGACGACGATGCTGATGGCGGTGGGCGCTGCCGGCGCGTGGGCGGCGCCTCCCGTGCCGTGTCGCGTGGATCCGTTCGCCGACGCCGGCCCGGCCGACCGCGAGGCGCTGCTGTTGCGGCGCTGTGGCGGCGAGCGCATCGACTGGCGTGTCGAGACAC
>NZ_JBFUGN010000521.1:0-4311 GCF_056402895.1 Rhizobacter sp. P3_B12
GCGCAGGCGCAGGCGCAGGCGCAGGCGCAGGCGCAGGCGCAGGCGCAGGCGCAGGTGCAGGTGCAGGTGCAGGTGCAGGTGCAGGTGCAGGTGCAGGTGCAGGTGCAGGTGCAGGTGCAGGTGCAGGTGCAGGTGCAGGTGCAGGTGCAGGTGCAGGTGCAGGTGCAGGTGCAGGTGCCGACCCAACCGGTGCCGCCGCGGTATCCGAGTCATGGCCTCCGCCGCAGGCAGACAGCACCATGGCGCACAGCAGTGCGCTCGTCGCAGTGGCGCGTTTGGGACGGTTGGGGCGTTGGCTCGTCATGCTCATCGTGAAGATCGTGTTGTGTCAAAGTTTGCGCGGCACGCGCATGTCAGTCGACATGCGGCACCCTCGATTTCGGCGCTAGTGTCTGGGTCGCGATGTCAGGAAAACTGACGAAACTTGCGGAGTCGACGGATGCCACGCGGGGCGTTGGCGTAGCGAGACGCCATGCAACAAGATGCAAATCAACGTGAATCGGAAGACGCCGAATCGAGTCCGCAAGTGCCGCGAAGCGCGCCAGAATGACAAGATGTGCAAGAGGGCTTGTGGCGCACTGAATCGACCTGGCTGACGAGTAGCTGTTGGCCTTCGTCTCCGCAGTCATCGACATCAGCAATACGCGCTGTCCTCACTCGCGCTTCCATCGCTTCTGCTTACGCGAGCTCGTTGCACGAACGCTGTCGCGCTGACTGCAGCCTTGCACCCAATCTCCAAGGCGCGTCGCCTCATCGCTCAACAGCAACAGCGACGTGATCCCGAGACGCCGCAGCGCGCCCTGCCGGACTGAGTCCAGCAGCTGGGGCTCGTCGTCCAGGCAGCTGTGTCCGTCCCGCTCCAGCACGCACATCACCGCACGCACGCCATCAGCCACGTCGATCACCTTTTCGATCAGCTGATTCAGCGCACGTGCATCGATGCGCAGCGCATCGGTCGCCGGATCCGTCCATCGAAAGGGCTCGAACAACGGCTGCGAACCCCGCATATCCCATTTCAGGATTTTCCGGATCAACAACCAGCGCCCCAAAACAAAAAGCCCCGAACCATCCGGTCGGGGCTTTCGTCTTCTGGCGGAGAGGGTGGGATTCGAACCCACGGTACCTTGCGGTACGCCTGATTTCGAGTCAGGTACATTCGACCACTCTGCCACCTCTCCTGAAACTGGGGCTTCGGCGGGTCAACTGCCGAGCCGCGGATTCTAGCCCAGGAAATGGGCCGTTCCGCCCTCCCCTCAGCCTTTCAGCACCGTTTGCCCACCCAGGTACGGCCGCAAAACCTCCGGAACCGTGACGGATCCGTCAGCGTTCTGGTGGTTCTCCAGCACCGCCACCAGCGTGCGGCCCACCGCCAGGCCCGAGCCGTTCAAGGTGTGCACCAGCTCGTTCTTGCCCTGCGCATTCTTGAAGCGCGCCGGCATGCGCCGCGCCTGGAAGGCCTCGCAGTTCGAGCACGAGCTGATCTCGCGGTAGGTGTTCTGCGCCGGCAGCCACACCTCCAGGTCGTAGGTCTTGGTCGCACCGAACCCCATGTCGCCGCCGCACAGCGCCACCACCCGGTACGGCAGCTCCAGCAGCTTCAGCACCGCCTCGGCATGGCCCACCATCTCTTCCAGCGCCTCGTAGCTCTTCTCGGGGTGCGTGATCTGCACCATCTCGACCTTGTCGAACTGGTGCTGGCGGATCATCCCGCGCGTGTCGCGCCCCGCGCTGCCCGCCTCGGACCGGAAGCACGGGCTGTGCGCCGTCAGCTTGATCGGCAGCACGCTCTCGGCCAGCACCTCGCCGCGCACGCTGTTCGTCAACGAGATCTCCGAGGTGGAGATCAGGTACTGCTCGGCCTGCGCCTCGTCGCCGCCGCGGCTCACCCAGAACATGTCCTCCTTGAACTTCGGCAACTGCCCGGTGCCTTCCAGCACCTCGCGGTTGACGATGTACGGCGTGTAGCACTCGGTGTAGCCGTGCCGCTGCGTCTGCACGTCCAGCATGAACTGCGCCAGCGCCCGGTGCAGCCGCGCAATCGGCCCGCGCAGAAAGCTGAAGCGCGAGCCCGAGAGCTTCGCGCCGGTGTCGAAATCCAGCCCCAGCGGCGCGCCCACGTCCACGTGGTCCTTCACCGAGAAGTCGAACGTGCGCGGCACGCCCCAGCGCCGCACCTCGAGGTTGCCCGATTCATCGGTGCCTTCGGGCACGCTCGCATGCGGCAGGTTGGGCACGCTCATCAGCATCACCGAGAGCTCGGCCTGGATCGCCTCCAGCCGCTCGCCCGAGGCCTTCAGCTCATCGGCCAGGCCCGCCACCTCGGCCATCAGCGCCGAGGTGTCTTCGCCCTTGCCCTTGCGCATGCCGATCTGCTTCGACAGGCTGTTGCGCCTGGCCTGCAGCTCTTCGGTGCGGGTCTGCAGCGTCTTGCGCTCGCCTTCCAGCGACTGGAACTGCGCGACGTCGAGGTACGGTTGCGGCGACTTGCGCTTCTCGAGCAAGGCGACGACGCTGGCCAGGTCTTTGCGCAGCAGGTTGATGTCGAGCATGGGTTCTCTTCTCTGGGTACGGGGTGGAATTCTGGAAACTCAGACGTCGGCCATGGACTTGTCGCCCAGGCCCTTCGGCAGCGGGAAATGCGTGGTCTCGACCACGCCCGGCATCTTGCGCACCGACACCGCCCCCAGGCTGCGCAGCCGCTCGATCACCTGCTGCACCAGGATGTCGGGCGCCGAGGCACCGGCCGTCAGCCCCACGCGCCGCTTGCCGTCGAACCACTGCGCCTGCAGGTCTTCGGGCTGGTCGACCATGTAGGCATCGGCACCGAGCCGCTCGCCGAGCTCGCGCAGGCGGTTGCTGTTCGAGCTGGTCGGGCTGCCGACGACGATCAGCACGTCGACCTGCGGCGCCAGCACCTTGATCGCATCCTGCCGGTTCTGCGTGGCGTAGCAGATGTCCTGCTGCTTCGGCTCGCGCACCAGCGGAAACCGCTTCTTCACCGCCGAGAGAATCTCGGCCGCGTCGTCCACCGAGAGCGTGGTCTGCGTCACCACCGCCAGCTTGTCGCTCTGCGCCACCTGCACGCGCCCGACGTCGGCCACGTCTTCCACCAGGTAGATGCCCTCGTTGAGCTGCCCCATCGTGCCCTCGACCTCGGGGTGCCCCTTGTGGCCGATCATGATGAAGTCGTAGCCCTCCTTGTGCAGCTTGGCCACCTCCACGTGCACCTTGGTCACCAACGGGCAGGTGGCGTCGAACACGCTGAAGCCGCGCTGCGCCGCCTCCTGGCGCACCGCCTGCGACACGCCGTGCGCGCTGAACACCAGCGTGGCACCGGGCGGCACGTCGGCCAGGTCCTCGATGAAGATCGCGCCCTTGGCCTTCAGGTCGTTGACGACGTAGGTGTTGTGCACGATCTCGTGGCGCACGTAGATCGGCGCGCCGAATTTCTTGATCGCGCGCTCGACGATCTCGATCGCCCGGTCGACCCCGGCGCAAAAGCCGCGCGGCTCGGCCAGCAGCACTTCGTCCAGCGAGTGGTTCGCGTCCATCACAGCACCCCGATCAGTTGCACTTCGAAGGTCACCGGCTGGCCCGCCAGCGGGTGGTTGAAGTCGAACAGCAGCCAGTCGCCGCCCACCTCGCGCACGACGCCGGCATACGAGGCCTGGCCGTCCGGCGTCGGGAACTGCACCACGTCGCCCAGGTGGTACTGCTCGTCGGGGTCGCCCAGCTCGTGCAGCAGCGCGAGCTTCACGCGCTGCAGCATGTCGGGGTTGCGCTCGCCGAAGGCTTCGCCGGCCGGCAGGTCGAACGAGGCCCGGGTGCCCTCGGCCAGGCCCATCAGGCGCGCTTCCATCGCCGGCGAGAGCTCGCCGCTGCCCAATGACAGCGTGGCCGGCTTCTCGGCGAAGGTGTTGATGAGGTCGATGCCGTCGGGGCCGGCCAGTCGGTAGTGCAGGGTCAGGAACGATCCCTGTTGAACGTGGGTCAAGGCAAATCCTGGTTCGATAGACTGGGCCCAATTTTAGGTGCGGCGCCCCGCCGTGTCGCCGGACCATGCCCATGCTGCTCAAAGACCTGCCTGCCGACGCCCGTCCGCGTGAAAAACTGCTGGCCCGCGGCCCGCAGGCCCTGGCCGATGCCGAGCTGGTCGCGCTGCTGCTGCGCACCGGCGTCAAGGGCGATTCGGTGCTGGGCCTGGCGCAGCGCCTGCTCGACGATTTCGGGGGGCTCACCGGGCTGCTGCGGGCCGATCCGCAGGCGCTGCAGCGCATCAAGGGGCTGGGCCCCGCGAAGCTGGCGCAGGTG
>NZ_JBFUGN010000522.1:0-4308 GCF_056402895.1 Rhizobacter sp. P3_B12
GGGCTACACCGCGGCCTTCGAGCCGGCGATGATGCCGTCGAACGCCCGCCACACGCACATGGAGATGGGCGACACGCCGATCCTCGACCACGGGGCCTACGTGATGCTCGGCAACGACGAGCTGTTCCTGCAGATGCTGGCTGAGCGGCAGGACTTCGAGCGCATCCGCGACTACATGGCATGGACGATCCGCGCCACCAAGGCGATGGGCGTCAAGGTGGTGAACCCGGCCGGCATCTCGGCCTTCAAGTTCAACCAGCGCAAGCTCGATGTCGACGAGAACCATGTGCACTGGCAGGTCACGCCACGGCAGGTGGTGCACACGCTGGCGCGCGCGCTGCGCGAGCTGGGCGTGCCGCACCCGCTGCACATCCACGGCAGCAACCTCGGCGTGGCCGGCAACATCCAGTCGACGCTGGACACCATCGCCGCGCTCGAAGGCCTGCCGGCGCACCTGACGCACGTGCAGTTCCACGCCTACGGCACCGAGGGGGCCAAGAAGTTCTCGTCGGCCGCGGCCCAGCTGGCCGAGGCGGTGAACGCGAACCCGAACGTCAGCATCGACGTCGGCCAGATCATGTTCGGCCAGACCGTCACCGCGTCGGGCGACACGATGCGCCAGCATGCGCAGTCGGGGCTCGCCAGCCCGCGCAAGTGGATCGGTGCCGACATCGAGTGYGACGCCGGCTGCGGCGTGGTGCCGTTCCGCTACCGCGAGCAGAGCTATGTGAACGCGCTGCAATGGGCGATCGGGCTGGAGATCTTCCTGCTCGTGAAAGACCCGTGGCGCGTCGCGCTGACCACCGACCACCCGAACGGCGGGCCCTTCACCAGCTACCCGCACCTGATCCGGCTGCTGATGGACAAAAGCTTCCGCAACGAGCAGCTGGCGAAGCTGCATCCCGACGTGGCGGCGCACAGCGCGCTCGGCGCGATCACGCGCGAGCTGAGCCTGCACGAGATCGCGATCATGACGCGCGCCGGGCCGGCGAAGCTGCTCGGCCTGCAGGACCGCGGCCACCTCGGCGTGGGCGCCGCGGCCGACATCGCGGTCTACCGCGAGAACGCCGACCGCGAGGCGATGTTCAGCACGCCCGAGCGGGTCTACAAGGATGGCACGCTGGTGGCCCGCGCCGGGCGCATCACCGCGGTGCCGACCGGCGGCACGCACTTCGTCGAGCCCGCGTACGACCGCGGCATCGAGGGCTACCTGCGCAAGCACCTGGCGGCGCACGGCTCGGTGAACTTCGATGCGGTGGCCATCGACCATGACGAGCTGTGCACCTGCTGCAACGGCGGGCGCCTGCTGCCGACAGCCTGCTTCGAGCATTCGCCATGATCGAGAACGGCGTCTTCATCGACGACAGCTTCGCCGAGGCCTTTCCGATGAAGGCCACGCGGCTCATCATCACCGCGCACAACCTCACCTGGGCGCGCCATGCCGCGGTGTCGGCGACCGGCTTCGCGACCTCGGTGATCGCCTGCGGCTGCGAGGCCGGCATCGAGCGCGAGCTCGACCCCGCCGACACGCCGGACGGCCGGCCCGGCGTCAGCGTGCTGATCTTCTCGATGTCGGGCAAGGAGCTCGCGAAGCAGGTGGAGCGGCGCGTCGGGCAATGCGTGCTGACCTGCCCCACCACCGCGGTGTTCGCCGGCATCGCCGAAGGCGAGCCCATCCCGCTCGGCAAGAACCTGCGCTTCTTCGGCGACGGGTGGCAGATCTCGAAGGTGATCGCCGGCGTGCGCTACTGGCGCGTGCCGGTGATGGACGGTGAGTTCGTCGCGCAGGAGACGACGGCCGTCGTCAAGTGCGTGGGCGGCGGCAACCTGCTGCTGATGTGCCGCGACACCGATGCCGCGCTCGCGGTGGCCGAGGTGGCGGTGGCCGCGATGCAGGCGCTGCCCAACGTGATCATGCCGTTCCCGGGCGGCGTGGTGCGCTCGGGCTCGAAGGTCGGCAGCAAGTACGCCACGCTGAGTGCGTCGACCAACGACGCGTTCTGCCCGAGCCTGCTCGGCCTCGCGGCCAAGAGCGAGATCACGCCGCAGACGCGCTGCGTGATGGAGATCGTGATCGACGGCCTGACCGAGGCCGACGTCGGCGCGGCGATGCGCGCCGGCATGCAGGCCGGCATCGCGATCGGCGCGGCCGGCGGCCTGCTGCGCATCTCGGCCGGCAACTACGGCGGCAAGCTCGGGCCCTTCCACTTCCACCTGCGCAAGCTGCTCGCTGCGCAGGCCGCGGCATGAGCGGCTGGCGACTCACGCTGCGGCACGCGCCAGCGCTGCGCGTGGACTTGCGCGGCGTGCTGCCGGCCACCTTGGGCGGCCTGTCTGCCGCGCAGATCGGGCAGGTGGCCGTGGGGCACGGGTCTTCTCGGGTGCCGCTGGGCGAGTTCTTCACCATCGAGGCCGAAGATGACGACGCGCTGGTGTTCGATGGCGACCTGTCGCGCTTCGACCGCGTCGGCTGGCAGATGGCGGGCGGTCGCATCGCCGTGCACGGCCCGGCCGGTCACTACGCCGGCGGCTGCATGACCGGCGGCGAGCTGCGCGTGCACGGCGCGGCCGGCCTGCTGGCGGCCTGCGAGATGGCGGGCGGGCAGCTGACGGTCGATGGCGATGCGGGCGATTTCGCTGCCAGCACGCTGCCCGGCAGCATGGACGGCATGCGCGGCGGCACGCTGCTCGTGAAGGGCAACGCCGGCGAGCGCTTCGGCGACCGCATGCGGCGCGGCACGGCGCTGGTGTTCGGCAATGCGGGCGACTTCCTCGCCTCGCGCATGGTCGCCGGCACCATCGCGATCGGCGGGCGCGCCGGCGCGCACGCGGGCTACGGCATGCGGCGCGGCAGCGTGGTGTTCGCGACATCGGCTCCGGAGATCGCGCCGACCTTCGTACCGGCGGTGGCCGACGCAGTGGTGTTCTGGCAACTGCTGGCCCGCGACCTCGCACGCCACGGCGGACCCTTCGAAACCTTGCCGTCGCGCGCCATCCAGCGGCATCTGGGCGACCTCGCGTCCGACGGCCGCGGCGAATTGATCCTGGCAACCTGAGCACCCGAGAAAGAGCCTCCATGACCAAGACCTACCTGTTCCACGCCGGCGAAGCCACCGTGTTCGCGCGCGAAGGCCAGTTCACCGATGCGATGCCCGAGATCCTGATCGGCCGCACCGACGGCCCCGTCGGCCAGGCCTTCGCGAACATGATGGCGCAGAGCAAGGGCCACACCGCGATGTTCGCGATCCGCGCCTGCAACCAGCTGGTGCGGCCGGCCACCATCATCGTGCCGAAGGTCACGCTGAAGGACTTCGCCAACATCGACCTCTACGGCGGCGTCGTGCAGAGCGCGACGGCCGATGCGGTGGTCGACTGCCTGATCGACGGCACGATCCCGAAGGACATCGCCAACGAGCTGTGCATCATCAGCCTGGTGTGGATCGACCCGCGCTGCGCGAAGGACGAGAACCTCGACAAGAAGGACATGTACCGCACCAACCACGAGGCGACGAAGCTGGCGATCAGGCGCGCGTTGAACAACGAGCCCTCGGTCGACGAGCTGATCGCCAACCGCCACAAGATCAAGCACGACATGGACGACTGGAGCTGACCCGGTGTGAACGACCTCTACGCGCTGCTCGACGACTGCCACGCGACGCGCGGCAACCCGCTCAGCCGGCTGTGCACCGGCTTCGAGCGCGAGCACCGTTGTGTCGATCCGGCGCAGCTCGATGCCGTGTGGGCCGCGGTCGATGCGGACCTGCGCACCGGCCTGCATGCGGTGCTGCTGGCCGACTACGAATGGGGGGCCAAGCTGATGCGGGCCGGGCATGCGCGGCTGCGGCCGGACGATGCGGCGTCGCTGCGGGTGCTGATGTTCCGCGAGCTGGCGCGGCTGTCGAACGACGAGGTCGATGCGTGGCTGGCCGCGCGCAGCAGCGATGGCGCGAGCGGCGTGATGAACCTGCGCCCGAGCGTCGACAAGCCCGGCTTCACGCGTGCGATAGCCCGCATCCACGAGGCGATCCGCAACGGCGAGACCTACCAGGTCAACTACACGTACCGGCTGCATGGCGACGCGTACGGCTCGCCGGTCGACCTGTACCGCCGCCTGCGCGCGCGCCAGCCGGTGGCGTATGGCGCGCTGATCGCGCTGCCGGACGAGGGCAACCCGCATGTGCTGTCGCGCTCGCCCGAGCTGTTCCTGCGCCACGAGGCCGGCCTGCTCACCGCGCGGCCGATGAAGGGCACGGCGCCGCGCATCCGCGCGCCCGAGAGCGACAGCGAGACCGCCCGCCTGCTGTCGCT
>NZ_JBFUGN010000523.1:0-4308 GCF_056402895.1 Rhizobacter sp. P3_B12
GAAGTAGAACGTGCCGTTGCCGCCGTCGGCTGCGAACTGCAGGTCGGCCTCGCCGTTCGCCACCGTGGCCACCACGTGCGTCGGCGTCGAGGTGTACAGGCCCGTCGCCAGGCCCGTCAGCAGGCCATCCGCGCCCAGCAGCGTCGCGCTCGGGCCCGGCAGCGGCTCGATGGCGGGCGGCGGCGGCGGTGCCAGCTCGGCGCAGGCATGGGTGTCGGCATCGCCGCTCGCGTTCACCAGCCAGCGGATGTTCGCGAAGCTCGCGCTGAACGGCTTGTCGGTCTGCACCAGGAAGGCGGTGTCGATCGCCGAGAAGTCAGCGCCTGCCTCCGCGAAGCACGACAGCGGGATCTTCACCGTCGCCTTCGTGCCCAGCGGCAGCGCCTTGAGCACCGCGGTGCCGTCCAGTTCGCCGCGGCACGGGTAGCCGCAGTCGATGCGGATCTTCACGCTGCCTTGCGGCGCCTGGTCGACCACGATGTCGAACGCGAGCACCGCCTTCGCATCCGGGTGCACGTAGCTCTCCAGGTTCTGCGGGTTGCGCACGCTGGTGCTGGCCGGGTCCGACGCGATCGCCTTGAACTCGCCCAAGCCCGTCCAGGTGAGCTTCTTGCCGTCCTGCTGCACGTTGACCTGCGCGGTCTGCAGCGTCAGCGTGCCATCCTGCGTGACGACGGTCGCGTTGAGATCAGCGCCGATCGGGATCATCCAGTTCGGCGACGAGCCGATGAACAGCGGGAAGCTCGGGTTCTCGACGAGGTTGAACACGTCCAGCGGCTCGGTCGCCGCCGGGCCGGTGTTCGCGCTCTGGCCGCAGCCGAGCGCCGGCGTGGTCTCGTCGAGCGTGTTGCCCACCGGCGTGCCGGCGGCTGCATAGCCCAGGCCGTAGCCATACGCGAACAGCGGCGCATAGGTCGCGTCGCCGCGGTTCAGCACCGTCTGGCACGCCTCCTTCGGCCACGAGAACGACAGCCGCCCGTGGAAGTCGAAGTTCACCGCGCCATCAGCCTTGCGGAACAGCACGTCGGCCACGCCCTTGCCTTCGGTACCCGGCAGGAAGGCCGCGACGAACGCATCGCTGCGGTTCAGCTCCTTGTTCACCCACACCGGCCGGCCGCTCAGCAGCACCGTCACCACGGGCACGCCCTGGCCCTTCACCGCCTCCAGCACCGCGAGGTCGGCCGGGTAGCGCTTGGCGTGCYCCAGCGTGCCGGCCTTGCCGATGTCACCGGCGCCCTCGGCATACGGGGTCTCGCCGATGACGGCGATCACCGCCTGGTAGTCGGCCACGTTGACGTTCGCCGCGTCGACCGAGAAGGTGACGTTGCCATCGCCCGCCGCCTCGCGGATGCCGGCCAGCACGGTGTCGCCGTTCGGGAAATCGGCGTTCGTGTTCGACGTGCCCTGCCAGGTGAGCGACCAGCCGCCCGTCTGGTTCGACATGCTGTCGGCGCTGCGGCCCACCACCAGCAGCTTCTCGCCGCGCTTCAACGGCAGCACGCCGCCATCGTTCTTGAGCAGCACCAGCGACTTGCGCACCGCCTCGCGGGCCAGCTCGCGGTGCTGCAGCGCGGCCGGGTCGCCGGCGCCGGTGCGCAGCGAAGGCTTGGTCGACACCGTCGCACCGCCCTCGAGCTTCATCAGCCCGGAGCGCAGCTTCACGCGCAGGATGCGGGTCACCGCATCGTCGATGCGCGCCATCGGGATCTCGCCGGCGTTCACCGAGGCGATGGTGTTGTCGATGAAGGCCTTCCAGTCGTCCGGCACCATGATCAGGTCCATGCCGGCGTTGATCGATGGCGGGCACGACGCGTTGGTGCACGACTTCACCGCACCGCTCGCGTCGGTGTACTTCACCTGGCCGATGCCATTCCAGTCGGAGACGATCAGGCCGTCGAAGCCCATCTTCGTCTTCAGCACGTCGGTCAGCAGGTACTTGTTGCCGTGCATCTTGGCGTTCGCGAAATCGAGTGCGAGGCCGTCTTTCGTGCTGCCCTGGAAGGTCCAGCTGTTGAACGAGGCCATCACGGTCTGCGCACCCGCCGCGAGCGACGTGTAGTAGCCGGCACCGTGGATGTTGATCATCTCGGCGAGCGTCGCCTTGTTCTCGCCCTGGTCCTTGCCCATGTCGGTGCCGCCATCGCCCATGAAGTGCTTGGCGGTGGCCACCACGGTGGGCCGGCCCGAGGCCGCGAAACTGCCCTGCAGCCCGGTGGTGTAGCGCCCGCCGTAGCTGGCGACGATGGCCGGGTCTTCCGAGAAGCCTTCGTAGGTGCGGCCCCAGCGGTCGTCGCGCACCACCGCGAGCGTGGGTGCGAAGGTCCAGTCGATGCCGGTGGAGTGCACCTGCATCGCGACGGCTTCGCCGATGCGCTCGATCAGCGCGGGATCGTTCGCGGCGCCCAGGCCGATGTTCTGCGGGAACAGCGTGGCGCCATAGACGTTGCCGTGGCCGTGCACGGCGTCGGTGCCCCAGATCACCGGGATCTTGACGGCCAGGTCGGTGTCCATCGACGCCTGCCAGTAGGCATCGGCCAGCGCGAGCCAGTCGGCCACGGCGGCGTTCTTCTTGTTGCCGGGCCAGGCGCCGCCGCCGTTCAGCACCGAGCCGATGTAGTACTGCCGCACCTGGTCGGGCGTGATGCTGCGGATGTCGGGCTGCGTCATCTGGCCGACCTTCTGCGCCAGCGTCATGTTCGCGACGAGGCCCTTGATCTGCGCTTCCTGCGAGGCGTCCTGCGGGATCGCGCTGTGGATCGCGGGCCAGTCGTCCAGCGGCTTGTTCTCAGGGGGAGACGGCGGCGGTGCGGGCGGTGCGTCGTCGTCACCACCACCGCAACCGCCCAGGCCGAGCGTGAGCGCCGTCAGCCCCATCGTGAGCCACCGTTTCATCTTGTCGTCTCCTTGATATGTCTCTTGTAGGCAGCGAATGGAACCGCTTCCATTTCGGTGCTGCGCGGACTCTAGGAGATCTTGACGAAATATTTCACTAGGTTAAATACTCATTACGGCGGGCTTTCACCTGGCGAGGAAGTTCCGCACCAGCTGGCCGGTCGCCGCGGGGTTCTCTTCCATGATCCAGTGGCCCGAGCCGGGGACGATGCCTTCGGTCACGTCGTCGGCGCCGGCGCGCATCACGGTGGCCATCGTCAGCCCGAACGACTTCTCGCCGCCCAGCGCCAGCACGGGCATCTTCAAGCGGTTGCCGGCGAGGAAGGCGCGGTTGTCGACCGCGTCCTGGTCGAACGCTGCGAACTGCGCAAAGCCGGAATGCATCGCACCCGGGCGGGCATAAAGCGCCGCGTAGTGCTGGCGTGCCGCTTCGCTGAAGCGCGCGGGCGTGGCCGAGAACTCGTTCCAGAAGCGATCGAGGTAGATGCGCTCGCGGCCGGCAACGAGGCGTTCCATGTCCGGCCCGCCGAAGCGGAAGTGCCACAGCAGCGGGTTCTTCAGGATCTCTTCCCACGGCCCGACACCCGGCACCGGCGCATCGATCAGCACCAGGCGGCGCACCTGCCCGGGGTGCTGCGCGGCGAACTGGAAGGCGACCATGTTGCCGATGTCGTGCGCGACGACGTCGGCCTGCTGCACGCCGAAGGCCTGCAGCACGCCGCTCACGTCGCCGGCCTGGGTCTTCTTGTCGAATCCGCCGGCCGGCTTGGACGACAGGCCGAGCCCGCGCAGGTCCGGCACGATCACCGTGTGGTCGCGCGCCAGGTCGATCGCGAGCGGCACCCACATGTCGCCGGTCTCGCCGTAGCCGTGCAGCAGCACCACCGCAGGGCCCTTGCCGCCGGAGCGGACGTGGATGGTCGCGCCGTTGGTGGTGACCTGGCGGGTCGAGAACGTGGGCGTCGGGTACTGGAGGGATTGAGCCGAGGCAGCGGCCGGCACGGCCAGCATCGTCAGCGATGCCAGGGCCAGGGACATGAGGTTTCGCATGAGGATCTCCTTGAGGTGAAAGGTGAACAGCTGGCGCCAGTGTCTTGAAAGCAGCTTGAACCGACTAGCCGGAAACGGACGCAATCAGCTTCAACCATCGGTTTAAGATCGGGCATGACCTACCTGCAGCACCTGGTGTCGTTCGTGCACACGGCAGAGCACGGCAGCTTCTCGGCCGCGGCGCGGGTACTGGGCCTGACGCCGGCGGGCGTCAGCAAGAACGTGGCGAAGCTCGAGGCCGAGCTCGGCGCGCGGCTCTTCCAGCGCAGCACACGGCGGCTGGCGTTGACCGAAAGCGGCGAGCGCTTCCTGCAGCAGGTGAGCGACCCGCTGGCTTCGTTGCAGACGGCGATGGCGGGCGTGCAG
>NZ_JBFUGN010000524.1:0-4307 GCF_056402895.1 Rhizobacter sp. P3_B12
CTGCAAGGCCTGCACCGGCAGCTGCTGCAGTCGGAGGCGCAGCTGGCCGAGGCCCGCGCGCGCTACAGCCGCTTTGCCGGCAGCTACAACGCGCTGACCCAGTCGTTCCCGGATGCGATCGCCGCCCGGCTGGCCGGCTACGCCTCCGTACCCACCCACCTCTGATCCAGGGAGATGACCATGAACGAGAACCTCATCCATCGCCTGCGGCGCGGGGCGCTGGCCTGCACCGTGGCTGTGGTCGCCACCGCGGCCGCACTGAGTGCCTGCGGTGGTGGCGACGGCCCCGCGCCCGCCGACACCGCGGCGCAGGACGCATCGCGCGCTCGCGCGATGGCCGCCCCCTTGGCCGCGCCACGCTTCAACTACGCCGAGGCGCTGCAGAAATCGGTGCTGTTCTACGAAGCGCAGCAATCCGGCAAGCTGCCGGCCTGGAACCGCGTCACCAGCTGGCGCGGCGATTCGCGCCTGTCCGATGGCAGCGACATCGGCCGCGACCTGACCGGCGGCTGGTACGACGCCGGCGACCATGTGAAGTTCGGCTTCCCGATGGCCTTCAGCGCGACCCAGCTCGCCTGGGGCGGGCTGCGCTTCAAGGCCGGCTACCAGGCCGCCGGCCAGTACGACGCGCTGCTCGCCAACCTGCGCTTCGTCAACGACTACTTCATGCGCGCGCACACCGCGCCGAACGAGCTGGTGGTGCAGGTGGGCAACGGCGGCACCGACCACAGCTGGTGGGGGCCGGTCGAGGTCTACCCGCTCGCGGCGCCGAGCTACAAGATCACCGCGAGCTGCGGCGGATCGGACGTGGCGGCCGAGACCGCGGCGGCCATGGCAGCCGCCTCGATGCTGTTCGCGCCCAGCGATCCCGGCTATGCGGCGCAACTGCTGACGCATGCGCGGCAGCTGTACACCTTCGCCGACACCGTGCGCGCGAAGTACTCCGACTGCGTCCCCGACGCGGCCAACTACTACAACTCCTGGTCGGGCTACTACGACGAGCTGGCCTGGGGCGCCGCCTGGCTGTACCGCGCCACCGGCGAGGCGGCCTACCTGCAGAAGGCCGAGTCGTTCGTGGGCAACTTCGGCACCGAAGGCCAGACCGCCTACCTGCCGTACAAGTGGACGCTGGGCTGGGACAGCAAGCTCGTCGGCGTCTACCTGATGCTGGCCGAAAGCACCGGCAAGGCGCTCTACAAGGACGCGCTGGAGCGCAACCTCGACTACTGGACCACCGGCACCTCGGACGGCCAGCGCGTGACCTACACGCCGGGCGGCCTGGCCTGGCTCGACCAGTGGGGCTCGCTGCGCTATGCGATGAACGAGGCCTTCATCGCGCTCGCCTATGCCGACGTGGTGGGCGACGCGGCGAAGCAGCAGCGCTACCGCGATTTCGCGACGCGCCAGGTCAACTACGTGCTGGGCGACAACCCGCGCCAGGGCAGCTACCTGATCGGCTTCGGCGTCAACCCGCCGCAGCACCCGCACCACCGCACGGCGCACGGCTCGTGGCTGGACAGCCAGGCGACGCCGGCGCAGCACCGCCACCTGCTGTATGGCGCGATGGTGGGCGGGCCGGGCGCGAACGATTCGTACAGCGACGACATCGGCAACTACGTGTCGAACGAGGTCGCGACCGACTACAACGCGGCCTTCACCGGCGTGCTGGCGAAGATGAACGAGCTGGCGCCGGGGGGCGCGCCGCTCGCGAACTTCCCGCCGCGCGAGGTGGCCACCGAGGACGAGTTCTTCGTCGAGGCCGGCATCAACAGTTCGGGCGGCACCTACACCGAGATCAAGGCGCTGCTGAACAACCGCTCGGGCTGGCCGGCGCGGCATGGCGACAAGCTCTCGCTGCGCTACTACGTCGACCTGGGCGAGGTGATCGCGGCCGGCGTGCCGGCCTCGGCGATCACGCTGAGCACGAACTACTCGCAGGGTGGCGCGGCGAGCGGTCTGTTCCGCTGTGGCACGAGCACCATCTACTACGCCGTCGCGGACTTCACCGGCACCGACATCTACCCGGGCGGCCAGTCGGCGCACCGCAAGGAGATCCAGTTCCGCTTGGCGGCGCCCTCGGGCACGGCGTACTGGAACCCGGCGAACGACCCGTCGTATGCGGGGCTCGCAGCCGGCAGCACGGTCAAGTCGCTGGCGATCCCGGTCTACTCGAACGGTGTGAAGGTGTTCGGCAACGAGCCGCCGGCGTGTGGCGGCAGCCCGGTCATCCCGCCGGCCGCACCGCAGGGTCTCACGGCCACCGGCGGGGCCGGGTCGGTGACGCTCGCGTGGACGGCGGCGGCGACTGCGACGAGCTACTCGGTGAAGCGCTCGGCCAGCGGGGCGGCGGGCAGCTTCAGTGCGGTCGCATCGCCGACCGCGACGAACTACGTCGACACCGGGCTGGCGGCGAACACCACTTACTGGTACCAGGTGACGGCCGCGAATGCGGGCGGGGAGGGCGCCGCCAGTGCCGTGGTATCGGCCACCACGCAGCAGGGGACGACCCCACCGCCGGGCTCGTGCGCGGTCACGCTGGACATCAGCAACGATTGGGGCGCGGGCCAGGTGATGGCGATCCGCCTGGCCAACACCGGCACGCTGGCCTTGAGCAACTGGCAGCTGTCATGGACCGAGTCGAACGACTTCACGGTGACCAACTCCTGGAGCAGCGTGGTGACGTCCAGTGCACGCATCATCACCGTCCGGCCGGTGGACTGGAACGCGACGGTGGCGGCAGGCAGTTCGGTCGACCTCGGGATGCAGCTCGCGTACAGCGGCGCACGGCCGATCCCATCGAACGTGCAGGTCCAGGGGCGCGACTGCAGCATCGCCGTGGTGACGGCGCGCTGAGGCAGGCCGATGGTCACGGACGCGAGCCCGGCCGCAGCCGCCCCATCAGCGGATCGCTGATGCTGTCGTCGCCGTTCTCGACGTGGCCGGCGAAGCGCGCCGCGAACGCCGCATCGCCGTCGACGGTGATCTCCAGCTCGTACCAGCCGCGGCTGCGTTCGAGCGGCCAGTACTTCGCGGTCGACTGGCCGGGCCTGAGCCGGTCGGCCCATCGATCGTCGCCGTGTCCGTCCCCGCGCCCGTCGTGGCGCCCGTCACCATACCCGTCGCGCACCCGCACGCCCACCGCCTGCAGCCCGACGTTCGTGATCGACAGCGTGATGCCGAGCCGCCCCTCGTCGTAGCTCGCGCGGATCAGCAGCTTGCTGCTGTCGGCGCGGGCCTTGCCCTTGAAGGCCCGCAGGAAGCCGTTCGGCCCGCTGACCGACAGGTCATACGACCCGTCGACCGCCGCCGCCCACGAGGCCGACAGCAGGCGCTGCGGTTCGACCGTGAAGTTCCTCGGTGCTTGCGCCGCCTGCCCCGAGCGCACGTGGAAGACCGCTGCCGCCTTGCCGGTGTTGCCGAAGTTGAGCTGGAACGATGCCGCCGCGGTGTTCGCCGCGCCTTCGGCATGCAACACATAGGGCAGCGCCCGCGCCGGCCGCACGCCGGGCTCCTGCACCGGCAGCAGCGGCGAGGTCGGCGGCACGATCGCGTAGTCGGGGTGCCGCACCAGGTCGGCAGGCATCAGCCCCGCGGTGCTCGGCAGCCGCACGCGATCGCGATCCGGGCGCGAGAAATCGAGCGTCGACGTCAGGTCGCCAGCCACCGCGCGCCGCCACGGCGTGATGTTGGGCTCGATGAGTTGCGGATGCGCCTTCGCGTGGCGCGCCTCGATGAAGCGGATCAGCGAGGTGTGGTCGAACACCTGCGAGTTGACCCAGCCGCCCTTGCTCCACGGCGACACCACGAGCATCGGCACCCGCATGCCCAGGCCGTACGGTGCGCTCGGGTGGGCGGCGTCGCCGGCCGGGTAGATCTCGTTGACGGTGTCCACCGTCGACGCGCCTTGCCCGGCAAACGGCGGGGTGGGCGGCACCATGTGATCGAAGAAGCCGCCTTCCTCGTCGTAGTTGATGAACAGCACCGTCTTGCCGAACACATCCGGGTTCGAGGCCAGGATGTCGATGACCTGCGAGCTGTACCAGGCGCCGAAATCCGCCGTGTGGTTCGGGTGCTCGCTGAAGGCCTCGGGTGCGACGATCCACGACACCGCCGGCAGGCGGCCGCTGCGCACGTCCTCGCGCAGCGTGTCGAACAGGCGCGCCGGATCGCGGTTCAGCGCGTTGATCTGCGTGCCGCTGCGCGCCGCGACGGCCAGCGGCGATCCTTCGGGCGCGTTCTGGTACTGGTGGAAATACAGCAGCGAGTTGTCGCCGTAGTTGCCGATGTAGGGGTCCGAGGTCCAGCCC
>NZ_JBFUGN010000525.1:0-4302 GCF_056402895.1 Rhizobacter sp. P3_B12
ATGTCGAAGCGGGCGAGCCGCCACAGCTGGGCGCGGCGCGTCGGCGCATCGGCCCGTGCGGCGGGCAGCGCGCCGATCGCGGTCGGCCGCGTGGCCGGCTCGGCGGCAGCGGCCTTCGCCTTCTTCGACGCCTTCTTCGACACGGTCGCCACCGGCGCGCGCTGCTCGAAGCGGAACCGCCAGCACGCCAGCGCGAACACCGCAAGTGCGATGCCGGACCACAGCAGGCGGTTCGCGAGCATCGGCCCGGTCATCGCCGGCAGCAGCGTGTTGCGCTCGGCGGCCGTCCAGTACTTGGTGACGATGCCGAGCGCCGACAGGCCGAACGGGTCGAGCAGCGCCGCGATGCTGTCGTACTGCGGGTTGCGCAGCAGGCCGCGCATCACGAAGTACAGCACCAGCATCGCGATTGCGCAGACGTAGGTCCACATCATCGAGCGCGTCGCGGTGGCGGCGGCGAAGAACACCGCCGACACGATCAGCAGCGTCGGCAGCCCGAACGCGAACAGCGCGTACAGGTAGTGCGCGAGGTGGAACGCGCCGACCTTCTCGGCATCGACCCACGGCATCGCGACGCCGACCAGGATGCCGAGCGGGATCGAGGCCAGCACCCCCAGCGCGACCAGGTTGGCGCCGAGGAAGCGGCCCACCAGGTAGGCCCCCTTGCCGAGCCGCGTCGAGCGGATGATCGGCGCGAAGCCGGTCTCGTCGTCGCGGATCACGACGTTGGACACCATCGCGACGATGACGAACACCGCGAACAGGCTCATGATCGCGAGCGTCTGCAGGATCGCGAACGGCGAGTTCAGGTGCACGTTGCCACGGCTGCCGATCTGGATCGTGTCGACCGTGACCGAGCCGAAGGTCAGCAGGAAGAACATCAGGCAGCCGACCCAGAACACCGGGCTCTTCAGCTGGTAGCGCGCCTCGAAGCGCGCGACGTGCATCAGCATGCTGCCGCTCATGCCTCGGCCCCTGCCACGACCCCGGCCGAGGCGCTGCGGTGCTGGTGCAGCGTCGAGAAGTACACATCCTCCAGCCCCGCCTCCACCGGCGCGAAGCCCGGCGCCGGCGCGTCGTCGGCCAGCACGTGCACGAC
The DNA here is from genome assembly GCF_056402895.1 of Rhizobacter sp. P3_B12. Taxonomy (NCBI): domain Bacteria; kingdom Pseudomonadati; phylum Pseudomonadota; class Betaproteobacteria; order Burkholderiales; family Sphaerotilaceae; genus Rhizobacter; species Rhizobacter sp. P3_B12. The sequence goes on from NZ_JBFUGN010000525.1 coordinate 1,100, forward strand.
CGGCCGGCCGCCGCGCAGCCGGGTCGCGATCACGTCCATGCGGCTGCGCGCGTCGGCGAGCTCCTCCTTGGCGACCTCGCCCTGCCAGACGCGGCCCGCCATTTCGGCGATCAGCAGCTGCGGCGTGCCGGTGCGCACGATGCGCCCACCGACCAGGATCGCCATCCGTGGGCACAGATCGGTCACGTCGTCGACGATGTGCGTCGACAGGATCACGACCACGTTCTCGCCGATCTCGGCCAGCAGGTTGTTGAAGCGGTTGCGCTCCTCCGGGTCGAGCCCGGCGGTCGGCTCGTCGACGATGATCAGCCGCGGGTTCCCGATCAGCGCCTGCGCGATGCCGAAGCGCTGGCGCATGCCGCCGGAGAAGCCGGCGATCGCCTTCTTGCGCACGTCCCACAGGTTGACCTGCTGCAGCAGCGAGTCGACCGTCTCGCGCCGCTCGCCGCGCCCGGCCACGCCCTTCAGCACGGCCAGGTGGTCCAGCATGTCCCAGGCCGACACGCGCGGGTAGACGCCGAAATCCTGCGGCAGGTAGCCCAGCACCGCGCGCAGCCGCGCCGGTTCGGCCAGCACGTCGATGCCGTCGAACGCGATGCGGCCCGCGCTCGGCTGCTGCAGCGTCGCGAGGCAGCGCATCAGCGAGGACTTGCCGGCGCCGTTCGGCCCGAGCAGGCCGAACATGCCGCGCGGGATGTCGAGCGTCACGTCATCGAGGGCGCGGGTGCCGTTGGCATAGGTGTGCGACAGCTGGGCGATGGTCAGCATGCAGGATCTCCGTGGGGAGGTTGGGGAAACGAGGGACGAACGGGGGACTCTACGGACGGCGCGACGAAACGCCATCGCGGTGCGACAGGCCGCACGGCGGGGCGGACAGGCCGTGCAGCGGACGGAGCGGACGGATCAGAACGTCTTCACGCCGTTGACCGGCAGCAGCACCGACAGCAGCGAGCTGGTCGCGCACAGGAACAGCCGGTTGCGCTTCGGCCCGCCGAACACGACGTTGGCGACGCGCTCGGCCGTCTTCACCTTGCCGAGCAGCGTGCCGTCGGGCGCGAGGCAGTGCACGCCGTCCGCTGCGCCGCACCACAGCCGGCCGGCCTCGTCGACGCGGAAACCGTCGAACAGTCCGGCGCTGCAGGTGGCGAACACCTCGCCGCCCGCGAGCCCGCCGCGCGCCGTGACGTCGAACACGCGGATGTGGCGCGGGCCGCCCGGCTGGTGGGTCACGCCGCTGTCGACGATGTAGAGCTTCGATTCATCGGGCGAGAACGCGAGGCCGTTGGGCCGCACGAAGTCGTCGGCGACGCGCACGCATTCGCCGCTGCGCGGGTCGAGCCGGTAGACGTGACAGCCGCCGGTCTCGCTCTCGCCGCGGTGGCCTTCGTAGTCCGAATCGATGCCGTAGGCCGGGTCGGTGAACCAGATGGAATCGTCCGACTTCACGACCAGGTCGTTCGGGCTGTTCAGCCGCCGGCCCTGCACCCGGTCGACCAGCGTCGTGACGCGGCCGTCGTGCTCGGTGCGGGTGACGCTGCGCGAGCCGTGCTCGCAGGTGACGAGCCGGCCCTGGCGGTCGAGCGTGTTGCCGTTCGCGAAGTTCGACGGCGCGCGGAACACGCTGACGCGGCCGTCGGTCTCGTCCCAGCGCAGCATCCGGTCGTTCGGGATGTCGCTCCACAGCAGGTAGCGCCCGGCCGGCACGTAGACCGGCCCCTCGGCCCAGCGCAGGCCCTGGTGCAGTGTGTCGACGCGCGCGCTGGTGCGCACGCAAGCGCGGAATCGCTCGTCGAGGATCTCGAAGTCGGTCTCGGCCATGGTCTGCTCCCGGCAGCGCMGGCTGCCGGCCCCGACTGTAAGGCGATCAGGCCGACTCGACCAAGCGCAACGACTCCTGCAGCGCCGCCAGCGCCGGCGGCACCTCGCCGGCGCGCCACACCAGCGGCGTGACCCGCTCGCCATGCACCTTCGGCAGCGGATGCCACAGCACCGGCGGGCTGCGCAGCGTCGCGAGCACCGCCTGCGGCACCAGCGCGATGCCGGTGCCGGCCGCCACGCAGGCGACGATCGCGTGGTACGAGCTCAGTTCGAGGATGCGCATCGATGCGATGCGCCGGTCGCCGAGCCAGCGCATCAGCACGCGGCGGTAGGCGCAGCCGTCGGGGAAGCTGATCACCGAGTCGTCCTGCACGTCCTGCGCCCGCACGATCGGCGCATGCGAGGCGGCCGAGATGACGCCCAGCCGCTCGCGGAACAGCGGCATCGTCGCGAGCGCGCGGTCGGCCGGCGCCTCGACGATGAAGGCGGCATCGATGCGGCGCGCCACCAGCGCCGCCAGCAGCGCATCGTTGGTGCCGGTGCTCAGCTCGACCCGCACCTCCGGGTAGCGCCGGTGGTAGGCCGCCAGCACGGCAGGCAGCCGGCTCGCGGTGGTGCTCTCGAGGGCGCCGATGCGAAGCACGCCACTCGGCGCGCCGCCGACCACCGCCTGGCGCGCCTCGTCCGACAGGCTCAGCAGGCGATCGGCGTACTCGAGCAGCACCTGCCCGCGCGGCGACAGGTGCAGGCGCTGCCGGTCGCGGTGGAACAGCTCGGCGCCGAGCGAGGCTTCGAGCTGCTGGATGCGCGTCGTCACGCTGGACGGCACGCGGTGCAGCTTGCGCGCCGCCTTCAGGATGCCGCCTTCGTGCACCACCGTCCGGAAGATGGCGAGGGATTCGAGGTCCATGCCGCGATGCTGCCACGCCGGCGCCCGCCCTGTTCGCCTTTCCAGAACAAGTCGTTCGGAATAATTCAATATCGCGGAACAGGCGCCGTGACTAGCATGCAGGCATGCCGAACCCGACCGCCTCCTCCCGCCGCGCCGTCCAGGCCGCGCTGATCGGCGCGCTGTGCCTGGCCAGCGGGATGGGCATCGGCCGCTTCGCATTCACGCCGCTGCTGCCGCTGATGCAGGACGCCGGGCTGTCGCTGCCGCACGGGGCCTGGCTCGCGAGCATCAACTATGCGGGCTACCTGGTCGGCGCGCTGCTGTGCGCGGCCTGGCCGCTGCCGGCCGGCGTGGTCGGGCGGGCCGGGCTGCTCGCCACCGCGCTGGCCACGCTCGCGATGGGCCTGGGCGACGACTACCGCGCCTGGCTGCTGTGGCGCGGGCTGGCCGGGGTCGCGAGCGCGTGGGTGCTGGTCGGGGCGTCGTCGTGGGC
>NZ_JBFUGN010000526.1:0-4293 GCF_056402895.1 Rhizobacter sp. P3_B12
CAGCTTCGACAACGTGAAGAACGGCGTGCCGACCATCGTCGTCGCCGCGATGTTCCAGAAGGACCCGCAGGCGCTGATCGCCCACCCGGGCCAGGGCTACGAGTCGTTCGAGAAGCTGAAGACCGCGCCGCTCGCGCTGATCGCGAAGGACGGCCAGTTCAGCTGGTGGCAGTGGCTGAAGGTCACGCACGGCTTCAAGGACGAGGTGCTCAAGCCCTACAACTACAACCTCGGGCCCTTCCTCGCGAACCCGAAGGCGATCCAGCAGGGCTACTCGGTGGCCGAGCCGATCTACGTCGAGAACCAGGGCAAGTTCAAGCCGGTGGTGCACCTGCTGGCCGACCACGGCTTCAGCACCTACTCGACGGTGATCGAGGCGCGCACCGACACCGTGAAGGACAAGCCGCAGCTGGTGCAGCGCTTCGTCGACGCGTCGATCCTCGGCTGGGTCAACTACCTGTACGGCGACCGCAAGGCGGCCAACGCGATGATGATCAGAGAGAACCCCGAGATGACCGAGGCGGAGATCGAGGCCTCGGTCGCGCTGATGAAGCAGCAGGGCATCGTCGACTCGGGCGAGGCGCTGCGCAACGGCGTCGGCGCGATGAGCACCGAGCGCATCCAGGATTTCTACGCGCAGATGGTGAAGGCCGGGCTGTACAAGGCGGGCGAGGTCGACCTGTCGAAGGTCGCGACGCTGCAGTTCGTCAACAAGAAGCTCGGCATGGACGTGAAGGCGAAGCTCGGCGGGCGGTGAGGCACCTCGCGAGGCCGTGTGAGGTTTTCCTCAAGTGCGGCGCAAAGAGGTCGATACTTGCGGTAACACTTTTCCTGACACCGTGACGTGAGCAACGCGACCGCACCGCGCCCTGCCGGCCATCTGCCGCTGCCCCAAGCCTTGCCCGACCTCGCCGCCTGGGTGCAGCACTTTCGCGACCGCGAGATCCCGGTGCTCGCGAACACCTCCGATGCGCTGGAGGCGATGCGCGCCAACGAGGACGATGTCGATGCCAACCTGATCGGCGAGATGGTCGCCGACGACCCGCTGATGACGCTGAAGGTGCTGGCCTACGCGGCCACGCACCGGCCGGCGCGGCTCGTCACCGATGTCGAGACCGTCACCGCCGCGGTCGTGCTGATGGGCATCTCGCCGTTCTTCGGCGCGTTCGGCGTGCAGCCCACCGTCGAGGACGCGCTCGCCGACCGGCCGGAAGCGCTGGCCGGCCTGAACGACGTGCTGCGGCGCGCGCACCGCGCCTCGCGCTTCGCGCTGGCCTTCGCGATCCACCGCCAGGACCACGACGCCGCGCTGATCCACGAGGCCGCGCTGCTGCACGACTTCGCCGAGATGCTGCTGTGGGTGCATGCGCCCGACCTGGCGCTGACCATCCAGCGCGCGCAGGCGGCCGACCCGACGCTGCGCTCCAACGCGATCCAGCACAGCACGCTGAACGTCGAGCTGTTCGACCTGCAGCAGGCGCTGATGAAGGCCTGGACGCTGCCCGACCTGCTGATCCGCATCTCCGACGACCGGCATGCCGAGCATCCGACGGTACAGAACGTCGTGCTGGCGATCCGCCTCGCGCGGCACACCGCGAACGGCTGGGACAACGCCGCGATCCCCGACGACGTGGCCGACATCGCCCAGCTGCTGAACCTGTCGACCGCCGCGACGCAGGCGATGCTGCAGAACCTCGACTACTGAGGCGTGCAGCCGGGCGCCGCTACAGCGGCACCGCGGTGGTGTTCTTCACCCGGTCCATCACGAAGCTGGTCTTGCAGTCTTCCACGCTGGGGTGCTTCAGCAGCGTCTCCATCACAAAGCGCGAGTAGTGCGCCATGTCCTGCACGACGACGCGCAGCAGGTAGTCCATCTCGCCGGTCAGCGCGACGCACTCGACCACCTCGGGCCAGGTCTGCACCGCGGCGCGGAACAGGTCCATCGGGTTGCGCTTGTGCACCTCGGAGTGCTTCTCGAGCCGCACGTTCAGGTMGGCCGTGAGCCCGAGCCCGACGCGCTCGGCCGGCACCAGCGCGACATAGCCGGCGATCACGCCCGATTCCTCCAGCCGCTTCACGCGCCGCAAGGTGGCCGAGGGCGACAGGCTGACCTGCGCAGCCAGCACGTCATAGGTGATCCGGCCATCGGCCTGCAGCGCCCGAAGAATGCGCCGATCGATCGCATCCAGCTGGATTTCCGTTTCCATGCGGCCGATTTTGCAACTTTCCTGCGCACAATGCCCGCACGAGGGCGCAACTTGCATGATTCCTGCGGAGGGACGAATCTACAGTGCGAGCAAGTTTTCACTTTGCAGGAGCGCGCCATGCAGTTCACCCCCTGGGACAACCCGATGGGCACCGACGGCTTCGAGTTCGTCGAGTACGCGGCGCCGGACCCGGTCGCGCTCGGCCGGCTGTTCGAATCGATGGGCTTCACCGCGATCGCACGGCACCGCCACAAGAACGTCACGCTGTACCGCCAGGGCGACGTCAACTTCATCATCAACGCCGAGCCGAATTCGTTCGCGCAGCGCTTCGCCCGCCACCATGGCCCGAGCGTGTGCGCGATGGCCTTCCGCGTGAAGGATGCCGCCCAGGCCTACGAGCGCGCGCTGGAACTCGGGGCCTGGGGCTTCGACAACCAGACCGGCCCGATGGAGCTGAACATCCCGGCCATCAAGGGCATCGGCGACTCGCTGATCTATTTCGTCGACCGCTGGCACGGCAAGGACGGCGCGGCCGCCGGCGCGATCGGCAACATCAGCATCTACGACGTCGACTTCGTGCCGATCCCCGGCGCGAACGCCTCGCCGGTCGGCAACGGCCTCACCTACATCGACCACCTGACGCACAACGTGCACCGCGGCCGCATGAAGGAGTGGGCCGATTTCTACGAGCGGCTGTTCAACTTCCGCGAGGTGCGCTACTTCGACATCGAGGGCAAGCTGACCGGCCTGAAGAGCAAGGCGATGACGAGCCCGTGCGGCAAGATCCGCATCCCGATCAACGAGAGCTCCGACGACAAGAGCCAGATCGCCGAGTACCTGGCGCTGTACCACGGCGAAGGCATCCAGCACATCGCGCTCGGCACCGACGACATCTACACCTCGGTCGAGGGCATGAAGGGCCAGGGCGTGGCGTTCCAGGACACCATCGCCACCTACTACGACCTCGTCGACAAGCGCCTGCCCAACCACGGCGAGCGGCTCGAGGACCTGAAGCGCCTGCGCATCCTGATCGACGGCGCGACGCACCAGGGCGCGCCGAACGAACTGCTGCTGCAGATCTTCACGCAGACGGTGATCGGGCCGATCTTCTTCGAGATCATCCAGCGCAAGGGCGACCAGGGCTTCGGCGAAGGCAACTTCCGCGCGCTGTTCGAGAGCATCGAGCTCGACCAGGTGCGCCGCGGCGTGCTGAAGGCCGAGCCCGAGGCGGCCGCATGAAGCGGCTGCCGTCGTTCATCGCGATCGCCCTGGCGGCGCTGGCCGGCACGGCCGGGGCACAGGAGTCGTCGCTCGATGCGGTGATGAAGGCCGGCGTGCTGCGCGCCTGCACGCCGGGCGACTACAAGCCGTTCAGCTTCCAGCGCGCCGACGGCGCGTTCGAGGGGCTCGACATCGACCTCGCGCAATCGCTGGCCGCGGCGATGGGCGTCAAGCTGGAGCTCGTGAAGACCAGCTGGGCCAACCTGCTGCCCGACTTCGGCGCCGGCAAATGCGATGTCGCGATCGGCGGCATCTCGGTGACCACCGAGCGCCAGAAGCGGGTGTTCTTCAGCACCGCCTACATGGTCAACGGCAAGACGCCGCTGGTGCGCTGCGAGGACGTGCCGAAGTACCAGAGCGTGGCCGACATCGACAAGCCCGGCGTGCGCACGATCGCGAACCCGGGCGGCAGCAACGAGCGCTTCGCGCGCGCCAACTTCAAGGCCGCGACGCTGACCATCCATGCCGACAACCTGACGATCTTCGACGAGCTGCTGGCCAAGCGTGCCGACGTGTTCGTGACCGAGGCCGCCGAGACGCTGGTGCAGCAGAAGCTGCGGCCCGGCCTGTGCGCCGTCAACCCGGAGCGCCCGCTGCAGTACGGCGAGATGGCGTGGATGCTGCCGCGCGACATGGTGATGAAGAACTTCGTCGACCAATGGCTGCACCTGTCGAAGGCCGGCGGCGACTACCAGCGGGCGGCGGACAAATGGCTGCGTTGATCAACGACAGCAGCGCCCTCGCCAAGGGCGTGAACAGCGGCGTCGCGCCAGCCACCTACGGCCAGGGCGATCGCCCGCCGCGC
>NZ_JBFUGN010000527.1:0-4289 GCF_056402895.1 Rhizobacter sp. P3_B12
GCTGGTGCTGCCGCTGCCGTGGCGGCTGCGCCTGCTGGCCGTGCCGCTGGCGTTCCCGCTGCTGCTGCCGCCGCGCGATCTGCCGGCCGCCGGGCAGTTCGAGCTGGTGGCGCTCGACGTGGGGCAGGGCACCTCGGTGCTGGTGCGCACGCGGCAGCACCTGCTGGTCTACGACGCCGGCCCGCAGTACTCGCGCGAGTCGGACGCCGGCCAGCGCGTGCTGCTGCCGCTGCTGCGCTCACGCGGCGAAGACCGCATCGACCGCCTGGTGCTGAGCCACCGCGATGCCGACCACACCGGCGGCGCCGCGGCCCTGATCGCCGGCCTGCCGGTCGCCGAGCTCGACAGCTCGCTGGAAGACGGCCACCCGCTGCGCGATGCCGGCATTCCCGCCACCCGTTGCGCCGCCGGCCAGTCCTGGGACTGGGACGGCGTGCACTTCCAGATGTTGCACCCGTACGCCGACGACTACGCGCGCGCCCGCAAGCCGAACGCCGTCTCGTGCGTGCTGCGCGTCAGCGCCGGCGGGCGCAGCGCGCTGCTCACCGGCGACATCGAGCGCGAGCAGGAGGGCGCGCTGGTCGAGCGCGTCGGTGCGGGCCTGCGCAGCGAGCTGCTGCTGGTCGCGCACCACGGCAGCCGCACCTCGTCGAGCGCGGATTTCCTCGATGCGGTGCAGCCGCAGGTCGCGCTGATCCAGGCCGGCTACCGCAACCGCTTCGGCCACCCGGTGCCCGAGGTGCTGGCCCGGCTGCACGAGCGCGACGTGCTGGTCGCCGCCACCGCCTCGTGCGGCGCCTGGCGCTGGCGCAGCGATCGCCCGGCCGCTGCTGGCGTTTGCGAGCGTGACCGCGCCCGCCGCTACTGGCACCATCGGGTGGCGCCAGCTTGATGAGAATGGCCTGGAATTTGCTACCCTGACCGAGAGGAGACCGATTCGATGAGAGCAAGCTTCGACGAGATGCAGGCCACCAGCACCACGGTGCGCGACCACTACCGGGTGTACGAGCGCTGGCTGGCCGAGCAACCGGGCGACGTGATGCGTTCGCGCCGCGAGGAAGCCGAGATGATCTTCCGCCGCGTCGGCATCACCTTCGCGGTGTACGGCGCGAAGGACGAAGACGGCTCCGGCACCGAGCGCCTGATCCCGTTCGACCTGATCCCGCGCGTGATTCCGGCCGGCGAGTGGAGCAGCATGGAAGCCGGCCTGCGCCAGCGGGTGACCGCGCTGAACCGCTTCATCCACGACGTCTACCACGGCCAGGAGATCATCAAGGCCGGCATCGTGCCGGGCGAGCAGATCTTCAAGAACGCGCAGTTCCGCCCCGAGATGATGGGTGTCGACGTGCCGGGCGGCGTCTACTCGCACATCTCCGGCATCGACATCGTGCGCGCCGCCAACCCCGATGGCAGTGGCTCGTACTACGTGCTCGAGGACAACCTGCGCGTGCCCAGCGGCGTGAGCTACATGCTCGAGAACCGCAAGATGATGATGCGGCTGTTCCCCGACCTGTTCAGCCAGCACCGGGTCGCGCCAGTCGCGCACTACCCCGACCTGCTGCTCGAGACCCTGCGCGCGGTCGCGCCGGCCGCCGTCAACGACCCGACCGTCGTCGTGCTGACGCCCGGCATGTACAACAGCGCCTACTTCGAGCACGCCTTCCTCGCGCAGCAGATGGGCGTCGAGCTGGTCGAGGGGCAGGACCTGTTCGTCAAGGACAACTTCGTCTACATGCGCACGACGCAGGGGCCGAAGCGGGTCGACGTGATCTACCGCCGCGTTGACGACGACTTCCTCGACCCGCTGGCCTTCCGCCCCGATTCGACGCTCGGCTGCGCCGGGCTGCTCAGCGTCTACCGCGCCGGCAACGTGACRCTGTCGAACGCCATCGGCACCGGCGTGGCCGACGACAAGTCGATCTACCCGTACGTGCCGAAGATGATCGAGTTCTACCTCGGCGAGAAGCCGATCCTGAACAACGTGCCCACCTACCAGTGCCGCGATGCGGAAGACCTGAAATACGTGCTGGCGCACCTGGGCGAGCTGGTGGTGAAAGAGGTGCACGGCGCCGGCGGCTACGGCATGCTGGTCGGGCCGGCCGCCACCAAGGACGAGATCGCCGATTTCCGCAAGGCGCTCGAGGCCAACCCCGCCGGCTACATCGCGCAGCCCACGCTGAGCCTGTCGACCTGCCCGACCTTCGTCGACAGCGGCATCGCGCCGCGCCACATCGACCTGCGCCCGTTCGTGCTGAGCGGCAAGACGGTGCAGATGGTGCCGGGCGGGCTGACGCGCGTCGCGTTGAAAGAGGGCTCGCTGGTCGTCAAYTCGTCGCAGGGCGGCGGGACGAAGGACACCTGGGTGCTGGAAGCCTGAAGACATGGAAGCCTGAAGACAAGGGAGATCAAGAACATGCTGTCGAGAACCGCCGACCACCTCTTCTGGATGGCCCGCTACATGGAGCGGGCCGAGAACACCGCCCGCATGCTGGACGTCAACTACCAGACCTCCCTGCTGCCGCAGTCGGCCGATGCCGCGGTCAACGGCTGGAAGGGGCTGCTGAGCATCTCCGAGCTGAGCCACGACTACGCGTCGCGCTAYGGCGAGATCGATGCCCGCCGCGTGATGGACTACATGGTGAGCGACGAGCGCAACCCGTCGAGCATCTACAGCTGCCTGATGGCCGCGCGCGAGAACGCCCGCGCGGTGCGCGGCACGCTGACCACCGAGGTCTGGGAGACGCAGAACCAGACCTGGCTCGAGTTCCAGCGCATGCTGCGCCACAAGACCTTCCAGAAGGATCCCGGCGAGGGCTTCGAATGGGTCAAGTTCCGCTCGCACCTGTCGCGCGGCGTGACGGTGGGCACGATGCTGCAGGACGAGGCCTTCCACTTCCTGCGCATCGGCAGCTTCCTGGAACGCGCCGACAACACCGCCCGCATGCTCGACGTGAAGTTCCACGCGGTCGAGAGCGAGTTCTTCGGCACCGGCTCGATGGGCAGCAACGGCAACGGCAACGGAAAGGACCAGGAGTACGACTTCTACCACTGGTCGGCGATCCTGCGCTCGGTGTCCGGCTTCGAGGTCTACCGCAAGGCGTATCGCAACGTGATTCGCCCGGAGAAGGTGGCCGAGCTGCTGATCCTGCGCGCCGACATGCCGCGCTCGCTCGCGGCCTGCATGGACGAGGTCGTCAACAACCTGCGCCAGGTGGCCAACGAGCAATCGTCGGACACGCTGCGCCGCGCCGGCCGCCTGCAGGCCGACCTGCGCTTCGGCCGCATCGACGAGATCCTCGCCACCGGCCTGCATGCCTTCCTCACGCAGTTCCTCGAACGCGTCGGCACGCTGGGGGTGGGCATCAGCCGGGACTTCCTGGTGCCGGTCGCGGCATGACCGGCCTGGGATGAAACTCGACATCCGGCACGTCACGCACTACGACTACAGCGCGCCGCTGCAGTACGCGCTGCAGTCGCTGTGCCTCACGCCCCAGGCGAACGCGCACCAGACGGTGCTCGACTGGAGCCTGTCCGCGCCCGGCCAGCTGTTCGCGCAGCGCGACGGCTTCGGCAACCTGGCCCACACCTGGAGCCTGCGCCAGCGCGTGTACCGCGGCGTGGTGCGGGCCTCGGGCGTCGTGCGCACGCATGCCTCGCCGGTGCTGGTCGACGCCTGCATCGCACCCGAGTTCTACCTGCGCGCCACGCCGCTGACCCCGGCGACCGGCGCGCTCGCCGCGCTCGGCCGCCGCCACCTCGACGGCCCGGCCGATGAAGCGCGTGCGCTCGCGCTGGCCCTCGACGTGGCCGACCGCATCGCCTACGAGGGCGGCAAGACCACCACCCGCACCAGCGCCGCCGAGGCGCTCGCGCTCGGCGCCGGCGTCTGCCAGGACCAGGCGCATGTCTTCATCGCCGCCTGCCGCGCCGCCGGCGTGCCGGCGCGCTACGTCAGCGGCTATTTCCATGCACCCGATGCGCCCAGCCTCGCGAGCCATGCCTGGGTCGACGTCTGCGTCGACCGGGCCGCGCGGCGCTGGCTCAGCGTCGACATCACGCACCGCTGCCTGATGGACGAGCGCCACGTGCGCCTGGCCGTCGGCCCCGACTACGCCGCCTGCTCGCCGATCCGTGGCGTGCGCGAGGGCGGCGGCGACGAGACGATGCGGGTCAGCGTGGACATCGGCGTCCTGCCCGACGCCCCCGAGACCCTTCCCGAAACCGCCGTGCTCACCGCCCAGGAGCCCTGAATGTCCATCCATGTCGCGCTGAACCACGTGACCCACTAC
>NZ_JBFUGN010000528.1:0-4288 GCF_056402895.1 Rhizobacter sp. P3_B12
CCGGTACACCAGGCGCAGGCCGCGGGCGCTGACGTGGTCGACCACCAGCTGCCGGCGCAGCAGCGGCAGCACAGCGACCGACAGCGAGGCCTCGTCGAGCGCCGCGAACTCGTCGGCGCGGCCTTTCTCGCTGAGCTTGACGGCCGACAGCTGCACCGCCAGCCGCGGGAACACCGACAGCTTGATCGGCCCGTCGATCGCCAGTGTGCGGGCGCGGTGGGTTTTCATCCAGTCGATCGCGAGGCCCTTGTAGGCGTTCGGGTCGAAGGTCGACACCAGCCAGACGAGCACGGCGCCGAAGAGCAGCACCAGCAGGGCCAGTGCCAGCAGGAGTTTGCGGATCCAGGGTTTCATCGAATCGGTCGACCGCAGGGGCGCAGCGTGGGGGCACCGATTCTGCCCTCAAGGGCGCCAGGGTGGAGCCGGTCCCTACAATGAAACCTCATGAAACGCTTCGATCTGTGTGTCCGAGGGGCCGGCATCGTCGGCCAGGCGCTGGCCTTGTCGCTGGCCCGGCAGGGGCTGAAAGTCGCGCTGGTGCCCGATGCCGCGCCGCCTGCCGGCGAAGACGTGCGCGCCTACGCGCTGAACCCCGGCTCGGTCGCGCTGCTGGCCTCGCTGAAGGTCTGGGAGGCGCTGCCGCCGGGGGCCGCGACCGCGGTGCACGAGATGCGTGTCGAGGGCGATGCGGCCGGCGCGGCGCTCGAGTTCTCGGCCTGGCAGCAGCAGGTGGCCGAACTGGCCTTCATCACCGACGTGGCGGCGCTGGAGCAGGCGCTCGCCACCGCGGTGCGCTATTCGCCCCACATCGAGCTGCTGGCGCCGGGCGTCGATGCCGATACCGAGGTGCAGGCGCCGCTGACGGCGCTGTGCGAAGGCAAGGCCTCGGCCTCGCGGGCCGCGCTGGGCGTGCGCTTCGAGCGCCACGACTACGGCCAGGTCGCGATCGCGGCGCGGCTGGTCGCCGACCAGCCGCACCGCCACGTGGCCCGGCAATGGTTCCGCGCGCCGGACATCCTGGCGCTGCTGCCGTTCGACCTGCCGCAGGCGGGCTGCTCGCATGCGCTGGTCTGGTCGCTGCCGCAGGCGCGTGCACAGGAACTGCTGGCACTCGATGCCATGGCCTTCGAGCAGGCCTTGAACGACGCCACCGGCGGCGCCTGCGGCCGGCTGAGCCTGGCGTCGGCGCGCGCCGGCTGGCCGCTGATCCAGGCGCGCGCCAGCGCCTGGTGCGGCCCCGGCTGGGTGCTGCTGGGCGATGCGGCCCATGTCGTTCACCCTTTGGCCGGCCAGGGATTGAACCTCGGGCTGGCCGACGTGGCCGCGCTGTCGCAGGTGCTGGCAGCGCGGGAGCCGTGGCGTGAACTATCAGACGCCAAGCTGCTGCGCCGTTACGAACGCTCACGCCTCGCACCCACCCGGGCGATGGGAGAATTGACCGGAGGCCTGTGGCGGTTGTTTTCCACGGACCAACCCGCGGTGCGGGAACTTCGCAACCGCGGCATGACTCTGGTCAACCACCTCTCCCCGCTGAAGCGCTGGCTGACCGCCCGGGCGCTCGACACCTGAAGGCATTGCCATGCTGAACTTTCCGTTGATCCGATCCTGCCTTGCGGCCCCCCTCATCGCCGCGCTGCTGCTGGCGCCGGCGGCCCATGCCGACGAGGCGCAGATCCGCAAGAACCTGGCCGAGCGCCTGGCCATGCCGCCGATCGACGAGATCACCAAGACGCCGATCCCGGGCCTGTACGAAGTGCGCATGGGCACCGAAATCCTCTACACCGACGAGCAGGGCAACTACCTGGTCGAGGGGTCGCTGATCGACACCAAGGCGCGCACCAACCTCACCGAGGCGCGCATCAACAAGCTGACCGCGATCGATTTCGCCAAGCTGCCGCTGAAGGACGCGATCGTCTGGAAGAACGGCACCGGCGCGCGCCGCATCGCCGTCTTCGCCGACCCGAACTGCGGCTACTGCCGCCGCTTCGAGGCCGACCTGCAGAAGATCAAGGACGTGACCGTCTACACCTTCCTGTACCCGATCCTGGGCGGCGATTCGCCGCAGAAGTCGCGCGACATCTGGTGCGCGAAGGAGCCGAGCAAGGTGTGGCTGGGCTGGATGCTGCGCAGCGAGCCGCCGCCGCGTTCGATGGGCAGCTGCGAGACGCCGCTCGATCGCAACGTCGCGATGGGCAAGAAATACCGCATCAACGGCACGCCGGCGCTGGTGTTCGCCGACGGCACGCGCTTCCCCGGTGCGATGCCGCTCGAGCAGATCGAGAAGCAGCTGCTCGTGAGCAGCGCCGCCACCACCGCCGTCAAGTGACGCGGTCGAGCAGGGCAGCCGCCCTGCGGTGACAATGGCGCCCGCAGAAAACCCCTGCATGAGCGCATGGCCGCCCCCCGAGCGGCCTTCCTGATCCCATGATTTCCCACCGCATCGAGATCGCCGATGTGCACGCGCACCAGTTCCGCGTGACGCTCACCGTGCCGCAGCCGGCCGCGCAGCAGCGCCTGAGCCTGCCAGCGTGGATCCCCGGCAGCTACCTGGTGCGCGAGTTCGCGCGCCACCTGTCGCAGCTGCAGGCCCGCCAGGGCTCGCGCGAGATCGCGCTGCAGCAGCTCGACAAGGCCACCTGGCTGGCCGCCTGCGACGGCCGCGGCGCGCTGACCGTCAGCTACCTCGTCTACGCGTTCGACACCTCGGTGCGCACCGCCTTCCTCGATGCGCAGCGCGGCTTCTACAACGGCACCAGCGTCTTCCTGCGCGTCGAAGGGCGCGAGGCCGAGCCGCAGGCGGTCGAGATGCGCGGCCTGCCGAAGGGCTGGCGCGTGGGCACCGCGCTGCCGGCGGTCAAGACCGATGCGCGCGGCCAGGGCCTGTACCAGGCGGCCGACTACGACGAACTGGTCGACCACCCGGTCGAGCTGGGCGACTTCTGGCGCGGCGAGTTCAAGGCGGCCGGCGTGCCGCACGAGTTCATCGTGGCCGGCGCGCTGCCCGATTTCGACGGCGAGCGCCTGCTGGCCGATGCGCGTCGCATCTGCGAGGCCGAGATCGCGTTCTGGCACGGCCGCAAGAAGCCTCACTTCAAGCGCTACGTGTTCATGCTGAACGCGGTGGACGACGGCTACGGCGGGCTGGAGCACCGGGCCAGCACCGCGCTGATCGCGGCCCGGCGCGACCTGCCGCAGCGCGCGCGGCCGGGCGCCAGGCCGCCGGCGGAGCCGAAGGCCGAGCTGAAGACCGACCTGAGCGATGGCTACGTGACGCTGCTCGGGCTGATCAGCCACGAGTATTTCCACACCTGGAACGTCAAGCGCCTGCGCCCGGCCGAGTTCGCGCGCTACGACTACACGCAGGAGAACTACACCGAACTGCTGTGGTTCTTCGAGGGCTTCACCTCGTACTACGACGACCTGCTGCTGCTGCGCGCCGGCCTGGTCGACGAGCCGCGCTACCTGAAGCTGCTCGCGAAGACGGTGACCGGCGTGCTGGCCGCGCCGGGCCGGCAGGTGCAGAGCGTCGCGCAATCGAGCTTCGATGCCTGGGTCAAGTACTACCGCGGCGACGAGAACACGCCGAACGCGACGATCAGCTACTACACCAAGGGCTCGCTGGTGGCGCTCGCGCTCGACCTGACGCTGCGCACGCGCGGCCAGGGCTCGCTGGACGACGTGATGCGCGGCCTGTGGGCGCGCAGCGACGGCGGGCCGATCTCGCAGGACGACATCGCCGCGGTGCTGCACGAGGTGGGCGGCCGCTCGATGGCGGCCGAGCTGCAGGCCTGGGTGCACGGCACCGGCGAGCTGCCGCTGAAGGAGCTGCTGCAGCGCGCCGGCGTGACCTGGTCGCAGCAGGCGCCGACGATGGCCCAGCGGCTGGGCCTGCGGGTGGCGGAGAGTGCGCTGACCGGCATCAAGGTGAGCCACGTGCTGCGCGGCGGGGCCGCCGAAGCGGCCGGGCTGTCGGCCGGCGACGAACTGCTCGGCGTCGACGACTGGCGGCTGCGCCGGCTCGACGACCTGCTGCGCCTGCTGCCGGACGACGGCCGGGCCACGCTGCTGGTGTCGCGCGACCAGCGCCTGCTGCACCTGCCGCTCGTGGCCGCCGCGCTGCCTGACAGCGGCGCCGTGGCGTTGTCGCCGGCARGCGCCGCCGCCGAGAACAACAAGGCCGCCGTCGCCGCGCAGTCCCTGCGGCAGGCATGGATGCGCGGCTGACCGCAGCCCTGCGCGCGAGGCCGTTGCGGCGCGTCGCGCTGCTGGCGCTGGTGCTCGGCGTGCA
>NZ_JBFUGN010000529.1:0-4278 GCF_056402895.1 Rhizobacter sp. P3_B12
GTGCCGAACTGGCCGGGCCGCGCCATCAGGTCATCGCGCGGGTCGCTCAGGCCGACCAGCGTCTGGCGCAGCCGCGGCAGCGCCTCGCGTGGCTCGTCGCCATCGATCTTCAGGTCGCGCAGCAGGCAGTCGAGGGCCGGCTCGTCGTCGAGCTGCGCGACCACGTTGCGCTCGCCCTGCGTGATGCGGCGTGCCGGGCCGACCGGCTGGCAGCCCTGCGTCACGCGCGAGACCAGGGTCACCTCGCGGCTGAACGCGACGCCCGACAGGCCACCGTCGAACACGCCGTCGGCGATGTGCAGCGCCTGCGTGCGCGCCGATGCGAGGCCGCCGAACAGGTAGCCGGTGGCGGTGCGGTCGCTCATCTCGGTGATCAGCTCGGCCAGGTCGGTGGCGGCCGGGTCGGCATGCACCTGCGCCGTGTTGGGCGCGAAAGCAGCATCGCCATGCAGCGGTGCCGCCCCCGAGAACACGCGGAACTGCTCGCGCGGCAGGTCCGACAGCATCAGTGCGAGCGCCGGCTCGTCGAAGTACTCGACGCCGTTGGCCGCGATGCCGACGCCCACCGCGCCGACCCAGGCCGTGCCCGGCCAGCGCTGGCGCAGCTCGGCCAGCAACTCGGCGGCATGTGGCGCGTAGTGGTCGCTGAGGTAGACCCAGCCGAGCGTCGGCTCGCCGATGTGCGCGCCGCCCGGGTCGGCCCGCTGCGCGTCGATCTGCGCGGCCGACAGCGCGAGCGCCATGCGCCAGTCGGGGTGGGTCGCGTGGGCGTGGGCGAACAGCTTCATCGCGGCGGGCTCCTCAGGCGCGCGGTGCGGCGCGCTTGCGGGCAGCGGCGGTCTTGGCGGCCGTCTTGGCGGCCACCGCCTTGGCCGTCCGCACCGTCTTGATCGCCACCTCGCCCGGCATCGTCGCCGCGCGCTTCAGCGTCTGCCCGGCGGCGTCGACCGATTGCTTGACCAGCGCGCCGGCCAGGTTGCGTGCCGCATCCGACGCGCTGTCCTTCATCGCGGTGGCGGCGAGTTCGGTGAACTGCTTGGTGAGGGCGCCCCACCACTGCATCGGGTCGACGGCGGCGGCGGTGTCGGTTTTCGCGCCGGCCTTCGCGTCCGGCTTGCGCGCCGACGCGGGGGCGGCTGCTGGTTCTGCAGCAGGTGCCGAGGCCGCGGGCCGCGCCGTCAGCGAATCGCGCAGGTCTTCCATCTGCACGTTCATCGTCTTCAGCGTCGACAGCGTCATGCGCTGCACCTCGAGCGCCTGGATCGTCGCGCCCAGCATGCGGGCGTTCTGCTCGAGCCAGAACTGCACGGTGCGCAGCTCCTCGATGCGTTTCTCGAGTTCCTCGGGGTTCAGCGTCGGCGCGACCCACTGGCCGATGTTCGGCAGCGCGGCGCCGGCGTTCTTCACGAGCCCCTGCAGGAAGTCGAAACCGGGCACCAGCTTCGTGAAGTTCGGGGCCTCGGCCATGGTGTCTCCTTGTGGGCAGCTGCTGTCTTTTGGACAGCCGATTGTGCACGCCTTGCACGGGCTGCATACGCGCGCAACCCCTAGCAACCCCCTACCTGAAAACTCTTGCAGGTGAAGGACGAGCGGCGTTGACGCGCCCCCCGCTTGTGCCCGACCCTGGGGGCGCGCCGCTGACTGTCGGCGCTTTTGCTTCCAACCTCACAAGGGAATGAGACATGACAAAGCGATCCATGCATCGAATCTCTCTGCGCAGGGTGTTGTCAGCCCTGCTGGTCCTGACGGGCGCCACCGCGCTCTCGGCCCATGCCGGCGTCCTGTCGGCAGCAGCGGCGGCCCAGAGCATCACTGCAGCACCCCAGGCCGACGTACCGACCCCGACCGACCGGCTGATCATCAAGTACCGCAGCGGCGCCGCCGGCGCCGCGTCCACCGCCTCCACCACCGAACGCAGCGTGCTGCACCGCAGCGCCCAGGATGTCGCGCTGCGCGCCGGCGTGCAGATGCAGCTGTTGCGCATCGGCGCGCTCGACACCCACGTGATGAAGTTCGACCGCCGCCTGCCGCAGGCCGACGTCGCCCAGATCGCGCGTGACATCGCGGCCTCCGACCCGAACGTCGAGTACGCCGAGCCCGACCGCATCCTGCATGCGCTGTTCACGCCGAACGACACGCAGTACGGCCAGCAGTGGCAGTACTTCGAGGCCACCGCCGRCCTGCGGTTGCCGGACGCGTGGGAGAAGTCCACCGGCACCGGCGTCGTCGTGTCGGTGATCGACACCGGCTACCGGCCGCACGCCGACCTGGCGGCGAACATCCTGCCCGGCTACGACTTCATTGCCGACACGGCCACCGCCAACGACGGCGGCGGGCGCGACAGCGATGCGAAGGATCCCGGCGACTGGATCAACGCCGGCGAATGCGATGGCGCCGCGGCCGAATCGAGCAGCTGGCACGGCACGCACGTGGCCGGCACCATCGCGGCGGTCACCAACAACAGCAACGGCGTGGCCGGCGTGGCGTTCAACGCCAAGGTCGTGCCGGCGCGCGTGCTCGGCAAGTGCGGCGGCTACACCTCCGACATCGCGGCGGCGATCATCTGGGCCTCGGGCGGCACGGTGAGCGGCGTGCCCGCCAATGCCAACCCGGCGCGCGTGATCAACATGTCGCTCGGCGGCCAGGGCGCCTGCGACACCACGTCGCAGAACGCCATCACCTCGGCCCGCAGCCGCAACACGGTGGTGGTGGTGGCGGCCGGCAACAGCAATGCCAACGCCTCCGGCTTCTCGCCGGCGAGTTGCAGCGGCGTGATCACCGTGGCGGCCACGAACCGCAGCGGCGGGCGCGCGTACTACTCGAACTACGGCGCCATCGTGGACGTCGCGGCCCCGGGCGGCGACGTGCGCTCGAGTGCGGCGAACGGCATCCTGTCGACGCTGAACTCGGGGGCGACGACGCCGGGCGCCGACAGCTACGACTACTACCAGGGCACGTCGATGGCGACGCCGCACGTGGTGGGCGTGGTGGCGCTGATGCTGTCGAAGAACCCGTCGCTGACGCCGGACCAGGTCGAGACGCTGCTGAAGTCGTCGTCGCGGGCCTTCCCTGCCACCTGCTCGCAGTGCGGCGCAGGCCTGGTGGATGCCAACGCGGCGGTCGATGCAGCGGGCGGCGGCACGACGACGCCACCGACACCGGTGACGGACACCGAGTCGAACAACACGATCGCGACGGCGCAGGCGGTGAACAAGAACTCGCTGGTGTCCGGCACCATCGCCAGCAGCTCCGACACCGACTACTTCAAGGTGACGGTGGCCAGCGGCAGTTCGCTGGCCGCGACGTTGACGCCGAACAGCAGCTCCGACTACGACCTGTACATCTACAACGCCAGCGGCACGCAGCTCGCGAAGAGCGAGAAGAGCACCGGGCTGGTCGACTCGGCCTCGGTGAGCAACAGCGGCGCGAGCGCGGTGACGTACTACGTGCGCGTGCTGTACTACAGCGGTGGCACCGGCGCCACCAACGGCAAGTACACGCTGCTGCTCAACTGATCAGCGCTTGAAGATGATGCGCTCCACGCGGTAGCCGCGGGCCTTCAGCAGGGCCGGGAGGCCCTGCGGCCCGATCATGTGCAGGCTGCCGACGGCGGCGAACACCCGTTCGCCGCCCTCGTGCCAGGCCGCGACCTGCTCGGCCATCGCCGGGTTGCGCTCGTCGAGCATGCGCTTCATGTCGCGCCGGTCGTCGGCGGTCTTCATGCAGTCGCACCAGCTCGCATAGCGCTCCAGCTCGTCGAGCTTGCTGCCCGACCACACGTCGGCGATGCGCTTGAGCATGCGCCGCGTCTGGCCCTTCTCGAGGTCGGCCAGCGTGCGGTCGATCATCTCGACGCGCTCCTCGGGCGTGCCGCCGGTCAGCATGTCGAGCTGCATCTCCGGGGTCTCCAGCGAATCGACCTGCTTGCCCAGCTGGTGGCCGAGCAGCGCGATGAAGGCGTCGATGCCATAGGCCGGGTCGAGCCCGTCGGCGCGGCCGGCCGTGACGGCCAGGTTCAGCGCCAGCAGCACCGGGCTCAGCGAGCGGCTGATCGCGTCGGGGATGCAGGCGGCGCGCGCCTGGCCCTGCAGCCGTTGCTCCAGCRCCGCGGGCAGCGGCTCGCCGCCGCTGGGGGCCTGCGCGGCACCGAGCCGGCGCGCGATGTCGGCGTCGGTGATGTCGAGTTCGAGCGCGATGCGCTGGCTCTCGCGCAGCGCGGCGGCGACCGCCGGGCCCGGGATCACCCAGTCGGGCCGCGCGATGTGCATCGTGCCGTAC
>NZ_JBFUGN010000530.1:0-4268 GCF_056402895.1 Rhizobacter sp. P3_B12
CAGTTCGCCGAGGCCACCAAGGCCTGCCGCATGACGCTCGAGCTGGTGCTGACCAAGCCGCAGCAAGCCCGCGAGAACACCGAGGCGCTGAGCCGCGCCTTCGTCGACAAGATGCTGTCGGCGCAAGATTTGTGCATCCGCCTGCTGAGCGACGGCATCGGCGACAAGGCGTCGATGCATTCGGTCAACGTGGCCGTGATCTCGCTGCTGATGGGCAAGACCTTCGGGCTGTCGCAGGCCGAGATGATGGACCTGGGCGTCGGCGCGATGCTGCACGACATCGGCAAGATCGAGCTGCCCGACCGCGTGCGCCACCGCGAAGAGCACTTCACGAACGCCGAGACGCAGTTCTACCAGGAGCACGTGACGCACGGCGTCGCGCTGGCCAGGAAGATGGAGCTGCAGCCGGGCGCCGCGCTCGTGATCGCGCAGCACCACGAACATGCCGACGGCAGCGGCTTTCCGCTCAAGCTCAACAGCGACCGCATGACGACGGCGGCGCGCATCGTCTCGCTGGTGAACCGCTACGACAACCTGTGCAATCCGCACGTGCCGTCGCGCGCGCTGACGCCGCACGAGGCGCTGTCCACGCTGTTCGCGC
Organism: Rhizobacter sp. P3_B12; assembly: GCF_056402895.1. Classification (NCBI taxonomy): domain Bacteria; kingdom Pseudomonadati; phylum Pseudomonadota; class Betaproteobacteria; order Burkholderiales; family Sphaerotilaceae; genus Rhizobacter; species Rhizobacter sp. P3_B12. The sequence continues at coordinate 602 of NZ_JBFUGN010000530.1, forward strand.
AGAGCAAGGCCAAGTTCGACACCGCGATCCTCGGCGCCTTCATCCGCATGATGGGCGTCTACCCGCCCGGCTCGACGGTGCAGCTCACCGACGACCGCTACGCGATGGTGGTGTCGGTCAATTCGACCCGGCCGCTGAAGCCGCGCGTGCTGGTGCACGACCCGAAGGTGCCGCGCGACGAAGCGCTGATGCTCGACCTGGAGCAGACGCCGCGCCTGGGCATCCGCCGCAGCCTGAAGCCGCAGCAGCTGCCGACGGCATCGCTGATCTACCTGTCGCCGCGCGCCCGCGTGGCCTATTTCTTCGRGCCGGAGCAGGTGCCCGAGACCGCGGACGCCGAGGCCGTTGCATGACGGTCGGCGAGCCGGCGCGGGGCCTCGACGCTTCGATCGACGGCTTGCCTGACGGACTGCTGGATGGCCTGCTCGAGGCGGTGTGGCTGGTCGACGCCGGCAGCCTGCGGATCCGCTCGGTCAATGCCGCGGCGGCCGAGCTGTTCGGTGTCGAGGCCGCGTCGCTGCGCGGGCGCGGTGCCACCGACCTGTGCGCGACGCCTGAAGACCTGGTGTTCTGGAGCGAGGCGTCGACCGGCGTCGTCGACGACATCGTCTCCGACACGCTGGTGCGCCACGCGAGCGGCCGCCTGCTGCCGGTGACGCGCCGCGTGAGCCGCATCGGCGCCGACCTGTTCCTCGTGACCTGCCGCGACCGCAGCGCGCAGCGCGCCGCCGAAGAAGAGCTCGAGACCCGCCTGGCCGAGCTGCGCGCGACGCTCGAGTCCACCGCCGACGGCATCCTGGTGACCGACCTGTCGGGCCACATCCGCAGCTTCAACCACCGTTTCGCCGGCCTGTGGGCCCTGCCCGAGGAGGTGCTGGCCCGGCGCGACGACGAGGCGGTGCGCGACTGGATGCGCGCAAGCGTCGTCGACGGGGCCGACTACGAGCGCCGGCTCGCCGCGATCCACGAGGCGACGATGCTGCAGACCAGCGACGTCTTCACGCTGCATTCGGGCCGCGTGCTGGAGCGGCTGACGCTGCCGCAGTGCACGCGCGGCCACCCGATCGGCCGCGTGTTCTCGTTCCGCGACATCACCGAGAAGCTCGCCGCCAGCGCGCGCATCGAGGAGCTGTCGCACACCGATGCGCTGACCGGCCTGCCGAACCGCCGCCTGCTGGCCGACCGCATCGAGTTCGCGCTCGCGATGGCGCAGCGCGGCGGCAACCCGTTCGCGCTGATGGTGCTGAACCTCGACCGCTTCAAGCAGATCAACGACACGCTCGGCCTCGGGGTCGGCGACCGCGTGCTGCTGGAGGTCACCGACCGCATCAAGGATTGCCTGCGCAACGTCGACACCGTGGCGCGCCAGGGCGGCGACGAGTTCGTGCTGCTGGTGCACCAGGCCGACGCCACCGCGGCCGAAGCCACCGCGCGGCGCGTGATCGACGCGATGGCCCGCCCGTTCACGCTCGACGCCGTCAGCTTCACCGTCACCTGCAGCATCGGCATCGCCATGAGCCCCGCCGACGGCGACAGCGCCGACGACCTGCTGCGCCGCGCCGATGCGGCGATGCACCACGTGAAGGAAGCCGGGCGCGCGAGCTTCCGCTTCCACCAGCCGCGCGGCGATGCCGGCCAGCGCGTGGACAACTCGCCGATGCGGATCGACCACGCGATGCGCCAGGCGCTGGTGAGCGGCCAGTTCCGGCTGCACTACCAGCCGCAGATCGACCTGAAGAGCGGCCAGGTGATCGGCGCCGAGGCGCTGATCCGCTGGCGCGACCCGGTGCTCGGCGAGGTCTCGCCGGGCGAGTTCATCCCGGTGGCCGAGGAGAGCGGCTTCATCATCCCGATCGGCGACTGGGTGCTGTCGCAGGCGGTGCGGCAGGCCGCCGCGTGGCGCGCCAACGGGCTGGAGATGCCGGTGTCGGTCAACGTCTCGGCGCTGCAGTTCCGCCAGCCCGACTTCATCGACCGCGTGGCCGGCGCGCTGAAGGGCGCGAACCTGCCGGCCCGGCTGCTCGAGCTGGAGCTCACCGAATCGATCCTGATCCACGACGCGGCCGGCGCGCTGCAGCGCCTGCAGGCGCTGCAGCAGCTGGGCGTGCAGATGGCGATCGACGACTTCGGCACCGGCTACTCGAGCCTGGGCTACCTGAAGCGCTTCCCGATCGCGCGGCTGAAGATCGACCGCAGCTTCATCAAGAACCTGCCCGACGACACCAGCGATGTCGCGATCGTCAACGCCATCATCCAGCTCGGCCGCGCGCTGAACCTGCGCGTGATCGCCGAAGGGGTCGAAACCGAGCCGCAGCGGCAGTTCCTGCTCGACGCCGGCTGCGACGAGTTCCAGGGCTTCCTGTTCGCGCCGGCCCTCGACCACGGCAGCTTCGAAGGCCGCGTGAACCGCACGGCGCCGGCCCGCACCGTGCGATTGGTGCACCCGGTCGGCGGCTGACAGCCCCTCGACACGGTCGGACATCGTCCGACATCCCTTCCCGAGCCCCCGGCAAAAGCCGTACGCCGCGCCCCGGTTTGCGGTTTTGCCTTATTTTCGCGGGATCGTTGGAGGTTCCCGATGAATCCACTGGAGCGAATGCTGGAGGAGCGCGTCGAAGCGCTGGGCGTCCCGATGGCGGTGGTGCTGCCCGGTGGACAGCGGCTCGGCCATGCGCGGCCCACCGTGACGATACGGCTCAACGAGCTGGCGCCGCTGGTGCACATCGCCGGCGGCCAGGTCGGCCGGGTCGCGCAGGACTATGTCGAGGGCCGGCTCGATTTCGACGGCACCGTGCGCGACCTGATGGCCATCGCCGCGCAGCTGATCGACGACGACCCGACGAAGTCCGAGCCGAACGGTGCGCCGCTCGCGTGGTGGCGCAACATCACGCGGGCCGCGCGCTCGCGGGCACGCCACAGCACCGAATCGGATGCGCAGCAGGTCCAGTTCCACTACGACGTCTCGGACGACTTCTACGCGCTGTGGCTGGACCCGCTCAAGGTCTATTCCTGCGCCTACTTCCGCGAAGGCAGCCTGTCGCTCGCGAAGGCGCAGGAGGCCAAGCTCGACCACATCTGCCGCAAGCTGATGCTGCGCGAGGGCGAACGCTTCCTCGACATCGGTGCCGGCTGGGGCGGGCTGCTGATGTGGGCCGCGCAGCACTACGGCGTGCGGGCGCATGGCATCACGCTGTCGAAGAACCAGCATGCGCACGTCAACGGGCTGATCGAGCGCAGCGGGCTGGGCGGGCGGGTCACGATGGAGCTGCGCGACTACCGCGAGCTGCCGGAGGACGCGCCGTTCGACAAGATCGCCTCGGTCGGCATGTTCGAGCACGTCGGCCACGGGCAGCTGCCGGCCTACTTCGACAAGATCCGCCGGCTGCTGAAGCCGGGCGGCCTGCTGATGAACCACGGCATCACCGCCGGCAGCACGCGCAACGAGCAGCTGGGCGCCGGCATGGGCGACTTCATCGAGCGCTACATCTTCCCCGGCGGCGAGCTGCTGCATGTCTCGCACGTGCTGAAGGTGATGAGCGAATCGCAGCTCGAGCCGGTGGACGCCGAGAACCTGCGCCCGCACTACGCGCGCACGCTGTGGGCCTGGAGCGCGGCGCTGGAGCACCAGCTCGAGCGCGCGCGCGAGCTGACCGGCGAATCGGTGGTG
>NZ_JBFUGN010000531.1:0-4264 GCF_056402895.1 Rhizobacter sp. P3_B12
TGCTGGCGCAGGGCGGGCAGGACAGCGCTGCGGTCGGCGAGGCGGTCGGGTACCGCTCGGAGGCGGCCTTCAACCGCGCGTTCACGCGGCATGCGGGGATCACGCCGGGGCGGTTCCGGCGCGCGGCCGGCGGTCGGGACGCGCCGGCCTGAGGTCGCGGCCCCGAATCGGTCGGTCGTCGGATGCCGGGCCACGACATGCGTTGCCGTCGGCACGATGGCGAGCTTCCGATTTCGAAGGATCGCGCATGAAGAGAGGGCTCTGGATCGTTCTCGCCGGCGTGCTCGCGGCACTGGCCGCAGCATGGTTCGCCGTCACGCAGCCTGGCGTGATGCCTGTGGTGACGCATGCCCCCGAGGTCGACGCCGAACGGCTGAAGGCGCATGTGCGCCGCCTCTCGGTCGACCTGCACCCGCGCGCGGCGGGGCCGTCCGGGCGGCTCGATGCGGCGGCGGACTACGTGGCCGATGCGCTGCGTGCGTCCGGTGCGGTGGTGCGCGTGCAGGAGTTCGCCGTGGGCCAGGCCCGCCACCGCAACCTGGTGGCGCGCTTCGGGCCGGCAGACGGCGCACCGCTCGTGATCGGCACGCACTACGACTCGCACGACGGTGGCGAGGGCGACGCGACGCCCGGCGCCGACGACAACGCGAGCGGCGTCGCGGGCCTGCTCGAACTGGCGCGCCTGCTCGCGCGCGATCCGCCACCGCGGCCGGTCGAGCTCGTCGCCTACACGCTCGAGGAGCCGCCGTACTTCCGCAGTGCCGACATGGGCAGCGCGGTGCACGCGCAGTCGCTGCGCGCCGCCGGCCGCGAGCCGCGCCTGATGCTGGCGCTGGAGATGATCGGGACCTTCTCCGACGAGCCCGGTTCGCAGCGCTACCCGGTGCCCGGCATGCCGCTGGTGTACGGCGATCGCGGCGACTTCATCGCGGTGGTCGGCCGGCTCGAACGCTTCGGCCTCACGCGCGAGGTGAAGGCCGCGGTGGCCGGCGCGAGCGCGCTGCGCGTGCAATCGATCAATGCGCCGACGGCGCTGCAGGGCATCGACTTCTCCGACCACCTGAGCTACTGGGCGCTCGGCATGCCGGCGCTGATGGTCACCGACACCGCCTTCCTGCGCAATCGCCACTACCACGAGGCGGGCGACAGCTGGGAGAAGCTGGACTACCGCCGCATGGCGCAGGTGGTGCAGGGCGTGTGGGCGGTGACGCGGGCCCTCTGAGGTTCAGGGCCTGACGACGAGGCTGCGGAACGCGCGCTGCGCCGGCGGCAGCGTCTTGCACTCGGTGCCGGCGATGCGGATGCCGCCGTCGTCGCTCAGCACCTGCACCTCGCCCGTCCCCGGCCACTCGAACAGCGCTTCGGGCCGCAGGCTGCCGAGCGCGACCGATGACACCGGCACCGGCGCCTCGCCGGCGCGGCCCGACCAGCGGTACAGCGCGAAGCTGCCTTCATCGGCCGGCGGCCCGGCGACGACGAGGTAGCCGTTGCCGACGCGCTCGAGGCTGCGGATGCCGCGGCCGTCGAGCGGCAGTTCGAACACGCTGCCGATCTGCGCGTGCTGGCCGCGCACGACCTGCGCCGGATTCGCGATCGTCACGACGAGCGCCCGCCCGCGCGGCAGCGGGTTGCGCAGCCCCACCAGCAGCGCACCGCCGGGTGTGGCCGCCAGGCCCTCGATGTTGAGCCCGCCCGGTGCCTCGGGCGCCCGCTTCGAGGCGTCCTTCAGGTGGTAGCCCTTCAGCTGTGGTGCGTCGAGCAGGTCGTCGAGCAGCCGCGTGTACGGCGTGCCGAGCGGGCGCAGCGTGGGCGGCGCGGCGCCGGGCACGCGCTCGGTCGCGAACAGCCGGTGCCGCTCGTCGCGCTTCTTGCCGCCGCTGTTGCGGCCGTGCGAGGCGATCCAGTAGATGACGCCGCCGGTCTCGGCCGCGCCCTCGATGTCGGATTCGCGGCCGGCCCCGGTGCCGAGGAAGCTGTCGAGATCGACCCGCCCGACCGCATCCGGCGCATCGCGGCGGAAGACCTGCAAGCTGTTGTGCTCGTCGTCGGCGACCACGAAGTGCCGGGCGTCGAGCGCGATGGCGGCCGACGCGTCGCACAGCCCTCGGTAGCGTTCGGGCGCCTGGGCGTTGGCGCTCGCCGCGGCGAACAGCATCAGCGTGCCGGCGATCCAGCGGCGGGGTGGGGTCTTCATCCGGTTCATTTTCGCGGCCCTGCGGAATAAACCGGGATCGTCGCCCGTCTGTGCAGATGTCGCTACCTCGAACTTCTTCATGCGCTCAGAGGATGAATCCCAGATCGTCGCCGGCATCCCGCACCTGCGGCGCTATGCCCGCGGGCTCACCGGCGACCGCGATCGCGCCGACGAGCTGGTGCAGGACACGCTGGAGCGCGCCTGCAGCCGGTTCGGGTTGTGGCAGCGGCGCGGCGAGCTGCGGGCGTGGATGTTCGGGATCATGCACAACCTGTTCATCGACCGGGTGCGCACGCTGCGCAGCCATCCGGAGGAAGCGGTCGACGCCGAGCCGCCCGAGCCACCCGACCGGCCGACGCAGACCGACGGCCTCGAGCTGCGCGACCTGGAGCGCGTGCTGGCACGCTTGCCCGCCGAGCAGCGCGAGGTGCTGCTGCTCGTCGGCGTCGAGGAGATGAGCTACCAGGATGTCGCGCGCATCGTCGGTGTGCCGATCGGCACCGTGATGTCGCGCCTGTCGCGGGCCCGCGAACGGCTGCGTGCCGAACTGCAGGGCGGCCACGTGCAACCCAGGATCCAGCGGGTGAAATGATGACGCAAGATCTCCACGCGAACGGCCCCCGGCCGCCTCTCCCCGTCACCGAAGCCGACCTGCATGCGCATGTCGACCGCCAGCTCGATCCGGCGCGCGATGCCGAGGTGCTGCGGCATCTCGCTGCGCGCCCGGACGAACAGGCCCGCGTGCAGGCCTGGCGGCAGCAGAACGAGGCGCTGCACCGCCTGCTCGATCCGGTGCTGCATGAGCCGGTGCAGTGGCGTTTGCCCGCGCCTCGCTGGCCGTGGCGCAGCCTCGCGGCCGGCCTGTCGATCGCGCTGCTGAGTGCGGCCTCCACCTGGTGGGCGCGCGGCACGATCGACGACGCGCGGGTGCGCGCCGCCTTCGTCGACGGGGCGCGCTCGGCCTCGACCGGCGACGACCTGAGCGGCTTCGCGCGCCGCGCCGCGGTGGCGCATGTCGTCTACAGCCCCGACATCCGCCGGCCGGTGGAGGTCGGCGCCGACGAGGAGCAGGCGCTGGTGGCATGGCTGTCGAAGCGCCTGGGCACGCAGGTGCGGCCACCGCTGCTGAAGGCGGTCGGCTACGAGCTGATCGGCGGCCGGCTGCTGCCGGGCGACAGCGGCCCGGTCGCGCAGTTCATGTACCACGACGCGATCGGCCAGCGCATGACGCTGTACGTGACGCGCGAGGCACCCGGTGGCGCCACGACGGCGTTCCGCTTCGGCCGGGACGGGCCGGTCAACGTCTTCTACTGGGTCGACCGGCAGGTCGGCTACGCGATCTCCGGTGGCGCCGACCGGCAGGACCTGCTGCGCGTCGCGCAGGAGGTGCACCGGCAGCTGGCGCCGGGTTGAACCCGCTTCCTCCCTCCCTTCACCTGTTCCATCCCTGTCCCTTCACTCACACATTCCCATGCAACGCAGAGACCTCCTGAAGCTGGCCGCAGCCGGCTCGGCATCGGCCGCCTGGCCCGCGATGGTGCAAGGCATCGCGTCACCGACGACACCCCTCGGCGTCGACCCGCGCGACCGCGTCTTCATCACCAACGAGGACTCGAACACGCTGGTCGTGATCGACCCGCGCAGCAACACCGTCGAGTCGACGATCAACCTGACGAGCTTCGACGAGGACCCGCGTCCGCCGTTCCGCTTCGTCACCGCCGGCGTCGCGCCGACGCATGCGGCGATGATCCACAAGCCGCTGTACCACGGCTGCATCGACGCCCATGGCGCCGTGCCGTCGCCGGATGGCCGCCTGCTCGCGACGACCGGGCGCGGCTCCAGCAACGTGTACCTGATCGATGCGGCGCAGCGCCGCGTCATCGGCAACTTGCCGAACCCGGCGGCCGGCCCGTCGACGAATGCCGAGCGCGTGTCCGGCGGCCTGCTGCTGGGGCGCGAGCCGCACGAGCCGAGCTTCACGCGCAACGGCCGCGAGCTGTGGGTCACGCTGCGCGGCGAGAACCGCATCGCGATCCTCGACGTCGAGCTCGCGCGCCGCCAGCTCGAAGG
>NZ_JBFUGN010000532.1:0-4264 GCF_056402895.1 Rhizobacter sp. P3_B12
GGTGTTCATCGACGCTGCCGCACAGGTGCGACAGGCGGGCGTTGTCGAGCGGGATGAAGGCGTGGCGAAGGATCACGTGGGCGCTGACTCGGGCTGGAAGGGAGGCGGAAGGCCGGATTGTCGCCGGAAGGCCCCGGCGGCGCAGGCATCCTGCACAATCGGCGCCCATGCCCTGCTTTCCGCCGACGCCCACCCTCGCCCACCGCCTGCGTGCCGCGGCCCGGGGCATGGTGGCCTCGCTGGCATCGGTGGCTTCCGCGGTGGCTCTCGCCGGCGGCCTGGCAAGCGCCCCGGCCGCAGCTGCCGAACCCGGCGTCATCGAGATCCGCAGCGCGAGCGCGGTGGCAAGTGCCGCACCGACCTTTCCCCAAGACCTGAAGCAGCGCACGGTGCGCCTGCCCGACGACTGGTCCGAGACCCTGCCGCAGTCCGACGGGCCGGTCTGGTACCGCCTCAATTTCACGCTGCCGGCGAGCTACATCACGCCGACGCCGCTGATGGCCGCCTACATCGAGCGCGCCTGCAGCAACGCGCAGGTCTGGCTGAACGGCAACCTGGTCTTCGACGGCGGCCGCATGGCGGAGCCGGTGACGCGCAACTGCTTCTACCCGCAGCTCGTCGCGCTGCCGCCGGCGCTACTGAACCCGGACGGCAACGTGCTCGACATCAGGCTGCAGGGCTACGCGCTGCAACACGTCGCGTCGCGCCAGCGGGCCGGCGGGCTGTCGACGGTGCAGGTCGGGCCGCACGCGCTGCTGGCCGACGTGCAGGCGCGCCAGGCCTTCTGGAACATCTCGCTGGTGCAGGCGATCTCGGCGATGCTGGTGCCGCTGGGCATCGTGATGCTGGGCATGGGCTGGCAGGATCGCCGCAGCCCGTGGCTGATCCATTTCGGGCTGCTCGCGATCGGCTGGGCCGCGCTGTCGGCTCGCCTGTGGTGGCGCGACCCGCCGTGGGACAACGCCACCAGCGAGTTCCTGCCCTGCGTCGGCTTCGGCGTGCTGGTGGCGCTGGCGGTGCAGTTCCTGGTGCGCTATGCCGCGCTGCGCTCGACCARGCTCGAGATCGGCCTCGCGCTGCAATGCCTGCTGATCCCGGCCAGCCTCGCGCTCGCCGGGCCGCATCGCCTGTACACGATGACGAGCGGCTGGTACCTGCTGCTGTCGGCCGAGGTGATGGCGGCCGTCACGCTGTACCTGCGCGTGACCTGGCGCAAGGGGCCGGACGGCCGCGCCGACTTCTGGCCGATGGCCTTCATGCTGATGGGCGTCGGCGTGCTGGTCCTGATCGACCTGGCGACGCAGCACGGCTGGGTCTCGTGGCTGCCGGTGCACGTGCTGCACTTCAGCATGCCGCTGATGTTCATCGCGGTCGCCGCGCGCCAGGTCCACATCTTCGGGCGCGCGCTGCAGGTGGCCGAGGCGAGCCGCAATTCGCTGGAGAGCCGCATCAACGAGGTCACCGCCGAGATCGAGCGCAACTTCTCGCAGATGGCCGAGCTGCGCGTCGAGCAGGTCACCGAGAAGGAGCGCAAGCGCATCGCCGCCGACCTGCACGACGACCTGGGCGCCAAGCTGCTGACCATCGTGCACACCAGCGAGAGCGAGCGCATCTCCACGCTGGCGCGCGAGGCGCTCGAGGAGATGCGCCTGTCGGTGCGCGGCCTCACCGGCAAGCCGATGCAGGTGGCCGATGCGCTGGCCGACTGGCGCGCCGAGACGGTGTCGCGCCTGAGCCAGGCCAACATCGAGGCCGACTGGCGCAGCCCCACCGAAGACGTGCACCAGCAGCTGTCGGCGCGCGCCTTCGTGCAGACCACCCGCATCCTGCGCGAGGCGGTCAGCAACATCATCAAGCACAGCGGCGCCTCGCACTGCAAGGTGCGCTGCAGCATCGGCGAGCATGATTTCGTGCTGGTCGTGCAGGACAACGGCAAGGGCATCCCGATGGAACTCGACGGCAAGCTCGACCGCGGCCACGGGATGGCCAGCATGAAGCACCGCGCCAAGCAGATGCAGGGGCAGTGCCTGGTCGAATCCGGGCCAGGCTACGGCACGGTGATCCGCCTCACATTGCCGCTGTAAAGCGCACAATCCGGGCGGCACATCTTCTCTTGCGCCGCTGCTACGATCCAAGATCCCTCGAGGACACCCCATGAACAAGATCCTGCTGCTCGAAGACCTGCCCGAGATCCGCGCCTGGGTGAAGGCCCTGGTGACGCAGGTGTTTCCGCAGGCGCAGATCTCCGAAAGCGCCCGCGTGCACGACGCGCTGGCGCTGATCAGCGCCGAGCGTTTCGATGTCGCGCTGGTCGACCTGGGCCTGCCGGATGGTTCCGGCGTCGACGTGGTCGCGGCGCTGCGCGAATCGCAGCCCGAGGCGCAGTCGGTGGTGGTCACCATCCACGACGACGACGACCACCTGTTCCCCGCGCTGCAGGCCGGCGCGTTCGGCTACCTGCTGAAAGAGCAGCCGCGCGAGCATTTCGTCGAGCAGCTGCAGCGCATCAGCCAGGGCGAGCCGCCGCTGACGCCGTCGATCGCGCGCCGCGTGATCGCCTATTTCGCGGCGCAGAACAAGCCGCAGGAGCGCCCGCAGAACCTGCCGCACGTCTCGCTGACCGACCGCGAGAACGAGGTGCTGCTGTGGGTCGCCAAGGGCTTCACGCTGCCGGAGATCGGCACGCAGCTGAACCTGTCGCGCCACACGATCGCCGACTACGTGAAGCAGATCTACCGCAAGCTCAACGTCAGCTCGCGGGCGGAAGCAGCGCTCGAGGCGCAGCGCCTGGRCCTGTTCCGCCGATGATCGGCCGGCTGAGCGGCCTGCTGGCAGAGAAGAACCCGCCCCAGTTGCTGGTGGACGTCGGCGGCGTCGGCTACGAGGTCGACGTGCCGATGAGCACCTTCTACAACCTGCCCGTGCTCGGCGAGCGCGTGACGCTGCTGACGCATTTCGTCGTGCGCGAGGACGCCCAGGTGCTGTTCGGCTTTCTGACAGCCGAGGAGCGCGCGACCTTCCGGCTGCTGGTGAAGATCTCCGGCGTCGGGCCGCGCACGGCCTTGTCGATCCTGTCGGGGCTGAGCGTCGGCGAGCTGGCGCAGGCGATATCGCTGCAGGAGAGCGGCCGGCTGATCAAGGTGCCGGGCATCGGCAAGAAGACGGCCGAGCGGCTGCTGCTGGAGCTGAAGGGCAAGCTCGGCGCCGACCTGGCGGTGCCGGCCAGCGTCGCGAGCGATGCGCAGGCCGACATCCTGCAGGCGCTGGTGGCGCTGGGCTACAGCGACCGCGAGGCCGCGGCCGCATTGAAGAGCCTGCCAGCCGATGTCGGCGTGAGCGAAGGCATCAAGCTCGCGCTGAAGGCCCTCGCGCGCTGATGCCTCGTCAGTGGCTGTGATCGGCCGCGGCCGCCTCGACGTTCACCGTCACCGTCACCTCGCCCGCCTTCTCGAACTTCAGCCGCAGCGGGAACTTGTCGCCCTCCTTCAGCGGCGCCTTCAGCCCGAGGATCATCAGGTGCAGCGCGCCGGGCTTCAGTTCGACGTACTTGCCGGCCGGCACGTCGATCGCCGCCACCTCGCGCATGCGCATCACGTCGCCCTCCATCTTCATCGTGTGCAGCTCGGTCGCTTTGCCGACATCGGCGCTGGCCGACAGCAGGCGGTCGTCGGCCTTGCCGCGGTTCTCCAGCCGCAGGAAGGCGCCGCCGGTCGGCTGCCCCGGCGCGGTCGCGCGCGCATACGGGTGGCCGATGGCGATCTCGCCGAGCATGAATTCATGGGCCTGGGCTGCTGCGGCGGCGAGCGAGACCAGGGCGGTGGCGGCAAGGCGGGTGAGGAGGGTGTTCAGGGTCATGACAGGGGTCCGTTTGAGGGAGGCATTCACAGGTCGTACCGCAGCTCCGCACTGTAGGTGCGTTGCGGGTACGGGTGGAAATTCCAGTAGGAGTAGTTGTTCAGGTTGTCGATGCCGAAGGCGGCGTGCCATTGCCTGTCGATCGCGAAGCGCACCCGCAGGTCGGTCGTGAAGTACTTCGACGTGCCCATGTAGGTGAAGCCATTGGTGTCGCTGTTGTCCAGGCTGCCGTACTGCCGGCCGCTGTAGCGCGCGCCGTAGCTGACGGTCCAGCGCTCGTCGACGCGCCAGGCCGCCAGCGCGCTCGCCCGCCAGCGCGGCACGCGCGGCTGCCACTTGCCGACGGTGTCGCCCGGCGTGCTCACGTACCCGCTGTTGGCGACGATCTTCGAGTCGGCATACGTCACGC
>NZ_JBFUGN010000533.1:0-4263 GCF_056402895.1 Rhizobacter sp. P3_B12
TTCTGGCGTCGATATCGTCGGGATTCGCCCGATGCAGCGCAAGCGAAACGGACTGTTACGCTCTGCCTTTCTCCCACCCAGCCGCCACCCGGCCGCCACCATGAGCCCCGTCACCGCCCCCAATCTCGCCCTCTCCCCGATCGTCGCCGGTGCCTGGCGCATGGCCGACTGGGGCTGGACCGCCGAACAGCGCCTGCACTGGATCGAGCACTGCATGGAGCTCGGCGTGACGAGCTTCGACCACGCCGACATCTACGGCGGCTACCGTGTCGAGACGCTGTTCGGCGAAGCGCTCGCGCTGAAGCCGATGCTGCGCCAGCACATGCAGCTGGTCAGCAAGTGCGGCATCCGGCTGGTCGGCGAGGCCCGGCCCGAGCACCGGGTGAAGCACTACGACACCTCGGCGGCGCACATCACGCGCAGCGTCGAGAACTCGCTGCGCGCGCTGCAGACCGACCACCTCGACCTGCTGCTGATCCACCGCCCCGATGCGCTGATGGACGCCGACGACGTGGCCGAGGCCTTCACCGCGCTGCGCCAGTCCGGCAAGGTGCGGGCCTTCGGGGTGTCGAACTTCGCGCCGGCGCAGTTCGAGCTGTTGAACAGCCGCATCGCGCTGGCCACCAACCAGGTCGAGCTGCACCCGCTGCACCTGTCCCCGCTGCACGACGGCACGCTGGACCAGTGCCAGCGGCTGCGCCTGCGGCCGATGATCTGGTCGCCTCTCGCCGGCGGTGCGCTGCTGACCGGCGGCGACGAACGCGCGCGCCGCGTGCAGGCCGCGCTGCAGGCGGTCGGGCAGCGCCACGGCGTCAGCGCCGCGACCGTCGCCTACGCCTGGCTGCTGCGCCACCCGACCCGCCCGCATCCGATGACCGGCTCGCACCGGCTGGAGGCGATCCGCGAGGCGCTGGCCGCACTGCAACTGAAGCTGGACGCCGAGTCCTGGACCGAAATCTGGCAGGCCGGCGCCGGCCACGAAGTGGCCTGACCGGCCGATCGAGGTGGTAGGCTCCCCGTGCCCCCACCTCGCCCCATCGATTCGATGACGCCAGCGAYGCCCCGCCCCACGCCGCCCTGGCCGCTCGCGCTGGCGGGCACCGCCATCGCCTATGCGGTGGTCGGCTGGGCCGCGCTGCTGCTGGCGATCCCGCCGAGCCTCGCGTCGCCGCTGTACCCCTCCGCCGGCATCGCGCTGGCCTGCCTGCTGGCCTACGGCTGGCGGGTGCTGCCCGGGGTGCTGGTCGGCTCGTTCCTGGTCAACGCCGGCATCAGCATCGAGCAGGCGGGGTTCAGCCTCGCGGGCCTGGCGGTGCCGGCCGCGATCGCCGTCGGCGCCACGCTGCAGGCGGCGCTCGCCGCGGCCCTGGTGCAGCGCTTCGTGCACCGGCCGTTCACGTTGAGCGAGCCGCGCGACATCGCGCTCTTCTTCGGCCTCGGCGCGGTCGCCGCGAGCCTCGTCAGCTGCAGCGTCGCGACGCTCGCGCTGTGGCTGGCCGGCCGCGAGCCGATCGGCGAGCTGGCCTTCAACTGGTGGACCTGGTGGGCCGGCGATGCGCTGGGCGTGTTGATCGGCACGCCGATCGCGCTGACGCTGATCGGCCAGCCGCGCGACGAATGGGCCGCGCGGCGGCGCACCGTCGGCCTGACCCTCGGCATCGCCACGCTGCTGATGGCGCTCGGCGTGCGGCAGGTCGTGCAATGGGAAGACGCCCGCGTGCAGGCCGCGTTCGAGCGCGATGCGGTCCATGCGTCGTCCAACCTCGCCGCGCAGCTGCAGTACCCGCTGCATGCGCTGGAAGCATTGCGCGGCGTGATGATCTCGTCCGACGAGGTCTCGCGCGAGGAGATGCACCGCGCCGCCGCCGCCTGGCTCGAGGTCAGCGGCCATCTGCAGGCGCTCGGCTGGACCGAGCTGATGCCGCGCTCGCAGGTGCCGGCCTTCGAGGCCCGCGTGCGCGCGGCCGGCCTGCCCGGCTACCACGTGTTCGACCGCTTCGACTCCGGCTTCAAGCCGGCACCCGACGACACCGTGGCGGCGATCCGCTACATCGAGCCGCAGGCCCCGAACGCCGCGGCGCTGGGCGTCAACACCCGCTCGATCGCCGCGGCGCGCACGGCGATCGATTCGGCCGTGCGCACCGACCGGCCGGCCGCCAGCGCCGGCTTCCTGCTGACGCAGGACGGCGCCGGCACGCAGACCGGCGTCGTGATCTACCAGGCCGTCTACAACGGCATGCCSGCCACCGTCAGCGACCGCGTCGCGGCGGCGCGCGGCGTGGTGTTCGTGACGCTGCGCATGGACGATGCGCTGCGTTCGTTCCAGAGTTCGCTACCGCACTACCTCGACGTGTGCATCGTCGACACCGACCCGATCGCCGAGCGGCGGCGCCTGGCCGGCAGCACCGGCTGCGAGATGCTGTCGGCCGACCTGTCGCACGTGCGCTCGTTCGCGTTCGCCGGGCGGCAATGGGACCTGCGCGTCACCTCGACGCGCTCCGCGGTGCCGCACGTGCGCGAGCGCAATGCGCTGCTGTTCTCGCTGGTGGGCCTGCTCGCGACCTCGATGCTGGGCGCGCTGATGCTGACGGTGACCGGCCGCACGCGCCGCATCGAGGCCGCCGTCAACGACCGCACCGCGGCGCTGCAGCGCGAGATCGCCGAACGCCAGCGCACCGAGTCCGACCTGCGCGAGAGCGAGCAGCGCTTCCGCAACATCCTGAACCACGTGCCGATCGGCGTCGTCTACACCGACCTGCACGGCAACGTGAAGCAGGTGAATCCGCAGTACTGCGACCTGACCGCCTACGGCGCCGAGGCGCTGGTCGACATGAACGTCGCCGCGCTCACGCACCCCGACGACCGCGCGCAGGACCTCGAGATGACGAGCCAGCTGCTGCGCGGCGAGATCCCGATGTACCGGCGCCAGGGCCGCTACGTCACGCGCGACGGGCGCCAGGTGTGGGTGCAGACCATCGTCACGCTGCTGCGCGACATGCAGGGCCAGCCGCGGCGCATCGTCGGCGTGGTCGAGGACATCACCGAGCACCTGCGGCTGGCCGAGGCCGAGCGGGCGCGCGAGCTGGCCGAGGCGGCGAACCGCGCGAAGAGCGATTTCCTGTCGCGCATGAGCCATGAACTGCGCACGCCGCTGAACGCGATGCTCGGCTTCGCGCAGCTGCTCGAGCTGGACCAGAACCACCCGCTGCCGATCGCACAGCGGCCCTGGGTGACGCAGATCCAGAGCGCCGGCTGGCACCTGCTGGACATGATCAACGACGTGCTCGACCTGTCGCGCATCGAATCGGGCACGCTGAACCTGCAGTCCGATGCGCTCGACCTGCACGAGGCGGTGGCCGCGGCGCTGTCGCTGGTCGAGCAGGACGCGCGCCGCCGCGGCATCACGATCACGCAGGAGCTGGCCGACAACGCCGCGCGCGTCACCGGCGACGCCACGCGCGTGAAGCAGATCCTGATCAACCTGCTGAGCAACGCGGTGAAGTACAACACCGAGGGCGGGCGCATCCACGTCGCGTCGCGACGCGGCAGTGCCGGCGGTGGTGGTGGAGGTCATCGCGATTGCGTCGAGATCACCATCACCGACACCGGCCTGGGCATGACGCCGCAGCAGCTGTCGCAGCTGTTCCAGCCGTTCAACCGGCTCGGGCGCGAGCGCTCGTCGCTGGAAGGCACCGGCATCGGCCTCGTGATCAGCCAGCGGCTGGCCGAGCTGATGGGCGGCTCGGTGCGCGCGCGCAGCACCGCCGGCGAGGGCTCGTCGTTCATCCTGACGCTGCCGCGTGCCAGCCCTGCCGAGAGCACGCCGGCCGGGCTGGACGAGATCGCGCCCGAGACCGGCAGCTACCACCAGCGCGTCGTCCACTACGTCGAGGACAACGAGACCAACGTCGAGGTGATGCGCGGCATCCTGGCGCGCCGGCCGCAGGTGCAGTTCGACGTCTCGGTGACCGGGCTGGACGGGCTGGCGGCGATCCGCGCGCGCCGGCCCGACCTGATCCTGCTCGACATGCACCTGCCCGACATCGACGGCATGGAGCTGCTGCGCCACCTGAAGGCCGACCCGGGCACCGCGAGCATCCCGGTGGTGGTGGTGTCGGCCGATGCACTGGGCAGCCAGATCGAGACCGCGATGGCCGCCGGCGCCCGGCAGTACCTGACCAAGCCGGTCAGCGTGAGCCAGCTGCGCGGCGTCGTCGATGCGGTGCTGGACGACGTCGAGACGAGGTTTGGCTAGGGCCGAGC
>NZ_JBFUGN010000534.1:0-4259 GCF_056402895.1 Rhizobacter sp. P3_B12
GTGTGCTGGAACGCGCGCAGCGCGTTGTCGCTGGAATCGTGGTCGGTGACCGCGAGCCGGAACCAGACGCGGCTGTGCTCCTCGTCGAGCGGGCACACGAACAGGCCGATCACGTCACGATACTCGCCCTGCGCTTGCGGCAGCTTGGTCAGCACCGCGCTGAACGGCGCGGTCAGCTCGTAGCGGTAGTCGACCCAGCTGCCTTCGGTCGACAGCCGGTTGCTCTGCGGCTGCCAGGCCCTGCAGCCGCTGGCGACGAAGCCGGCCGGCGTGGGCTGCACGGTGTAGGCGAGCGTCTGCGGCTGTGCGCGCTCGCCGAGCCAGCCGTCGTGCACGAAGCCGAAGTGCGACAGGTCGAGGAAGTTCTCGACGATGCGGCCGGCGCTGGTCGCCACGTCGTACGGGCCGCACAGCAGCTTGCGCAGCTGCGGGTCGGCCTCGGCCTCGAAGGCGGGCAGGGCCGTGTCGCCCGGCTGCAGCCGCACCCAGACGAGGCCATGCGCCTCCTGAGCTTCATGCGTGCAGGCGGCATGAGAAGGCGGCGGCGCGAACGACGGCTGCGATGCGATCAGCACGCAGGCGCCGTCGCCCCCGAAGCGCCAGCCGTGGTACGGGCATTCGAGCGCCGCGCGGCCCTCGTGCTGCACGACCCGGCCGAGCGAGAGCCGCGTGCCGCGGTGCGGGCAGCGGTCGGTGAACGCGCGGGCGCGGCCGGCCTCGTCACGCCACAGCACCAGGTCCTGCGACAGCAGGCGCACCGGCACCGGGGAGGTGCCGAGCGCCTCGCTGCCGGCCACCGGGTGCCACAGCGTCGTTTCGATCAAGGCTTACTTGCCTCCCGGCACTTTTCCTTCCACGCCCTTCACGAAGAACTTGATGCCGCCCATGAACTTGTCATCGGCGACCTCGTCCTTCTTCAGCACTTCCTTGCCGTCGTTGCCGACGATCGGGCCCTTCCAGATCGCGAAGCTGCCGTCCTTCAGGCCGGCCTTCACCTTCTCGACCTTCTCCTTCAGCTCGGCCGGCACCTTGTCGGAGATCGACACCAGGTCGATCGCGCCTTCCTTGACGCCCCACCACGAGGCGCTGTTGCCGGCCCACTTGCCGTCCAGCGCATCCTGCGTCGCCTTGATGTAGTACGGCGACCAGTTGATGATGCTCGAGGCCAGGTGGGCCTTCGGGCCGTAGGCGGTCATGTCGCTGTCCCAGCCGAACGCGTACTTGCCGGCCTTCTCGGCCGTCTGCAGCACCGCGCTCGAGTCGGTGTTCTGCATCAGCACGTCGGCGCCGCCGTTGATCAGCGATTGCGCGGCGTCGGTTTCCTTCGGCGGGTTGAACCAGTCGTTGACCCAGACCACCTTGGTCTTGATCTTCGGGTTCACCGACTGCGCACCCAGCGTGAAGCTGTTGATGTTGCGGATCACCTCGGGGATCGGGATCGAGCCGACCACGCCCAGCGTGTTGGTCTTCGTCATGCCGCCGGCGATCACGCCGGCCATGTACGCGCCTTCATAGGTGCGGCTGTCGTAGGTGCGCATGTTCTCGGCCTGCTTGAAGCCGGTGGCGTGCTCGAACTTCACGTCCTTCAGGTCGGCCGCGACCTTCAGCATCGGCTCCATGTAGCCGAAGGTGGTGCCGAAGATCAGCTTGTTGCCCTGGCTGGCCATGTCGCGGAACACCCGCTCGGCATCGGCCGCCTCGGGCACCTTCTCGACGAAGCTGGTCTGGATCCTGTCGCCGAATTGCTTCTCGAGTGCCTTGCGCGCGTTGTCGTGCGCGAAGGTCCAGCCGCCGTCGCCGACCGGGCCGACGTAGGCGAACGCGATCTTCAGCGGTTCCGGCTTCGGCGCGGCGGCCGAGGCGGCGGCCACCGGGGCCGGCGCAGGCGCTTCTTCCTTCTTGCCGCAGCCCACCAGCGCGGTGCCCGCCGCCAGCGTGCTCCACCCTGCGAGCTTCAGCAGGGCACGTTTCGAGATTGAGGTCATGGGAACTCCAGGGTGAGGAACGCGAGAATTTATCAGCTAGATGTCGGGGCTAACTACCGGGGAAGAACGGCTTGCCGAGCGACGCGGGCATGTTCACGCGGATCCAGCCGGCATTGCGCGAGATCAGCACCAGCACGACGATGGTCGACAGGTAGGGCAGCATCGTCAGCAGCTGCGCCGAGACCTGCACCCCCTCGCCTTGCAGGTAGAACTGCAGCATCGTCACGCCGCCGAACAGGTAGGCGCCGAGCAAGACGCGTGCCGGTCGCCAGGTCGCGAAGGTCGTGAGCGCCAGCGCGATCCAGCCCTTGCCGGCGACCATGCCCTCGACCCACAGCGGCGTGTAGACGACCGAGAGGTAGGCGCCCGCCAGTCCGCACAGCGCACCGCCGGCCATCACCGCCGCCAGGCGGATGCGGCGCACCGGGTAGCCCAGCGCGTGCGCCGATTCGGGGGATTCGCCGACCGCGCGCAGCACCAGTCCGGCGCGCGAGCGGTACAGGAACCAGGCGAGCGCCGCCGTCAACGCCATCGCGGCGTACACCATCGGGTGCTGGCGGAACAGCGCCGGGCCGACGAACGGGATGTCGGCCAGCAGCGGCAGCTGGAAGTGCGCGCGCTCGGACAGCTTCTCCTGCACGAAGCCGGTGCCGAGGAAGGCCGACAGGCCGCTGCCGAACAGGCTCAGCGCGAGCCCGGTCGCGTACTGGTTGGTGTTGAGCCAGATCACCAGCGCGCCGAAGACCGCGGCCAGCAGCGCGCCGGCGCCGGCACCGGCCGCGAAGGCGAGCCAGTCGTTGCCGGTGTGCACCGCGGTCGCGAAGCCGGCCAGCGCGGCGACCAGCATCATCCCCTCGGCGCCCAGGTTGACGATGCCGGCGCGTTCGTTGACCAGCAGCCCGAGCGCGGCGAAGGCGAGCACGGTGCCCGAACTCAGCGTGGCGGCGATCAGCAGGGCGATGGCGTCCATCAGGCTTGTCCCTCGACGGTGGAGGACGACGCTGCCGCCGGCGCGGACGCAGCATCGACGTGCGCCGGCTTCCAGCGGATGCGGTAGTGGATCAGCGTGTCGCAGGCGAGCAGCGAGAACAGCAGCAGGCCCTGGAACACGCCGGTCAGCGATTTCGGCAGGCCCAGGCGCGATTGCGCCAGCTCGCCACCGATGTAGAACATGCTCATCAGGATCGCCGAGAACACGATGCCCACCGGGTGCAGCCGGCCGACGAAGGCGACGATGATGGCCGCGAAGCCGTAGCCCACCGGCACGTGCAGGGTCAGCTGGCCGAGCGGGCCGGCCGCCTCCAGCCCGCCGGCCAGGCCCGCCATGCCGCCCGACAGCAGCAGCGCCGTCCACAGCGCGCGCCGCGACSAGAAGCCGGCGTAGCGCGCCGCCGCCGGGGCCTGCCCGCCGACCTGCAGCTGGAAGCCGGCATAGGTGCGGAACAGGAAGGCCCAGAACGCGCCCACCGCGAGCAGCGCGACCAGCAGGCCGATGTTGACGCGCAGCCCGCTGAACAGCCGCGGCACCTTGGTGGCGTCGAGGAAGGTCAGGGTCTGCGGGAAGTTGTAGCCGTTCGGGTCCTTCCACGGGCCGTAGACCAGCCAGCCCAGCACCTGCTCGGCGACGTAGACCAGCATCAGGCTGACCAGGATCTCGTTGGCGTTGAAGCGGTCGCGCAGCAKCGCCACGAGCGCGGCCCAGGCCATGCCGCCGAGCACGCCGGCGACGAGGATCGGCACCACGATCCAGCGCCCCGTGCCCGGCTCGGCCAGCATCGCGACCCCGCCGGCCGCCACCGCCCCCAGCACGAACTGCCCCTCGGCGCCGATGTTCCAGACGTTGGAGCGGAAGCACACCGCGAGGCCGAGCGCGATCAGCAGCAGCGGCGTCGCCTTCACCGCCAGCTCCGACAGCGCGTACGCGCTCTTCAGCGGCTCGACGAAGAACACCTGCAGCCCGCGCAGCGGATCCTTGCCGAGCAGCAGGAACAGCACGACGCCGATCACCACCGTGATCGCCAGCGCCAGCAGCGGCGAGGCGATCGACATCAGCCGGCTCGGCGCCGGGCGCGGCTCAAGCTTCAGCATGCTTCGCCTCCGGGTGGAAGGCTGCCCCGCGCGGCGCCCACAGCCCGCTCATCCATTCGCCGATCTGCTCCACCGTGGCCTGCGTGGTCGCGATCGATGGCGACACGCGGCCCTGCGCGATCACCACCAGCCGGTCGCAGACCTCGAACAGCTCGTCGAGCTCCTCGCTGACGACCAGCACCGCGC
>NZ_JBFUGN010000535.1:0-4246 GCF_056402895.1 Rhizobacter sp. P3_B12
GGGCTGCGCCAATGTCGCGCACGCCTTTGCCGCGCTGCCGGCCAACGACAAGTTCAAGGTGGTGGCACAGCGCTCGCCGCACCTGGGCATCGTCACCTCGTACAACGACATGCTGTCGGCGCACCAGCCCTACGAGCGCTTCCCCGACATCATCCGCAATGAGGCGCACCGCCACGGCGCGACGGTGCAGGTGGCCGGCGGCGTGCCGGCGATGTGCGACGGCGTGACGCAGGGCCTGCCCGGCATGGAGCTGAGCCTGTTCTCGCGCGACACCATCGCGATGGGCACCGCGGTGGCGCTGACGCACGATGTGTTCGATGCCGCGCTGCTGCTCGGCGTGTGCGACAAGATCGTGCCGGGCCTGCTGATCGGCGCGCTGCACTTCGGCCACCTGCCGTGCGTGTTCGTGCCGGCCGGGCCGATGGGCACCGGGCTGTCGAACACCGAGAAATCGAAGGTGCGCGAGAAATACGCGCAAGGCCTGGTCGGCCGCGACCAGCTGCTCGCGGCCGAATCGGCCGCGTACCACGGCGCCGGCACCTGCACCTTCTATGGCACCGCCAACAGCAACCAGATGCTGCTCGAGGCGATGGGCCTGCACGTGCCGGGCGCCGCCTTCGTGCACCCGCATGCGCAGCTGCGCGAGGCGCTGACGCGCGAGGCGGTGCGCGCCGCGCTCGCGATCACGCACGGCGGCGGCCGCTACACGCCGATCGGCCGGTTGGTCGACGAGCGGGTGATCGTCAACGCGATGGTCGCGCTGCTGGCCACCGGCGGCTCGACCAACCACCTGATCCACTGGGTGGCGGTGGCGCGCGCGGCCGGCATCCTGATCGACTGGACCGATTTCTCGGACCTCTCGCATGCGACGCCGCTGCTGGYGCGCGTGTACCCGAACGGCAGCGCCGACGTGAACCAGTTCCAGTCGGCCGGCGGGCCGGGCTTCGTGATCCGCGAGCTGCTCGATGCGGGTTACATGCATGCCGACGTGGCCGCGGTGGCCGAAGGCGGCATCGCGGCCTATGGCACGCAGCCGCAGGGCGATGGCGAGCGCCTGACCTGGTCGGCGCTGCCGGCGCAGAGCAACGACGACAGCGTGGTGCGCACCGCGGCCGCGCCGTTCAGCCCGTCGGGCGGCCTGAAGCTGTTGACCGGCAACCTCGGCCGCGCGGTGATCAAGATCTCGGCGGTGCCGGAAGACCGGCACATCGTCGAGGCGCCGGCGCTGGTCTTCAACGCGCAGGAAGAACTGCTGGCCGCCTTCAAGGCCGGCGAGCTGGAGCGCGATTTCATCGCCGTCGTGCGCTTCCAGGGGCCGCGTGCGAACGGCATGCCCGAACTGCACAAGCTGACGCCGCCGCTCGCGGTGGCACAGGGCAAGGGCTTCAAGGTGGCGCTGGTCACCGACGGGCGCATGAGCGGTGCGTCGGGCAAGGTGCCGGCGGCGATCCACGTGAGCCCCGAGGTGCTCGCGAACGGGCCGCTCGGCAAGGTGCGCAACGGCGACATCATCCGGCTCGACGCGGTGGCCGGCACGCTGCAGGCGCTGGTGCCGGAGGCAGAATGGGCGGCCCGCGAGGTCGCGCAGATCGACGCGCAGCAGCAGGAGAACAACGGCCACGACCTGGGCCGCGAGCTGTTCGGCGGCATGCGCCGCAACGTGCTGAGCGCCGAGCAGGGCGCCGTCACCTGGCTTTGAACCTTTCACATTCCCACAGAGAACCCCGCATGAACACGCTCGAACTGGCCGGCCATGGCCCGGTGATCCCGGTGATCGTCATCAACCAGCTGGAAGACGCGGTGCCGATGGCGCGCGCGCTGGTCGAGGGCGGCGTCAAGGTGCTCGAAGTGACGCTGCGCACGCCGGTGGCGCTGCAGTGCATGGAGGCGATCGCGAGAGAGGTGCCCGAGGCGATCCTCGGCGCCGGCACGGTGCGCAGCGTGGCCGATGCGAAGGCCGCGCTGGACGCCGGCTGCAAGTTCGCGGTGAGCCCGGGCTACACCAACGAGATCGGCCGCGCCTGCCGCGAGATGGGCCTGCCGCTTCTGCCCGGCACCGCGACCGGCAGCGAGGTGATGCAGGCCAATGCCGACGGCTATTTCTTCCTGAAGTTCTTCCCGGCGATGCAGGCCGGCGGCATCCCGATGCTGAAGGCGCTGGCCGGGCCGTTCACCGACGTGGTGTTCTGCCCGACCGGTGGCATCACGCTGGAAACCGCGCCGCAGTTCCTCGCGCTGCCGAACGTCAAGGTGTGCGGCGGCTCGTGGCTGACGCCGGCCGATGCGGTGAAGGCGAAGGACTGGGGGCGCATCACCGCGCTGGCCAAGGAGGCCAGCGCGCTGCGCGCCTGATCAAGGGCACGAAGCTTCTACGCGGTCTTCAAGGCAGCTGCTGCGCTCGCCTGCCGGCGGATCAGCAGCACCGACACCGCCGCCACCAGGCAGGCCGCGCCGGCCGCGAACAGCGCCGGGTTGTAAGTCAGCAGCAGCGTGCGCGTGAGCCCCGCGCCGTAGGCCGCGACCGCGGCGCCCAGCTGGTGCGAGGCGAACACCCAGCCGAAGATCATCCCGGCGCGCTCCTTGCCGAACTCCTGCGCGGCCAGCTTCACGGTGGGCGGCACGGTCGCGATCCAGTCGAGGCCGTAGAACATCGCGAAGGTCGCGAGGCCGTACAGCGTGAACGTGGAATACGGCAGCCAGAACAGCGACAGCCCGCGCAGCCCGTAGTACCAGAACAGCAGCTTGCGGTTGTCGTAGCGGTCGGACAGGTAGCCCGACAGCGTGGTGCCCACCAGGTCGAACGCGCCCATCATCGACAGCACCGAGGCCGCCGGCACCGCCGACAGGCCGTTGTCGCTGCACAGCGAGATGAAGTGCGTCTGCAGCAGGCCGTTGGTGCTGAGCCCGCAGATGAAGAAGCTCAGTGCGAGGATCCAGAACGTGCGGTTGTGCATCGCCTCGCGCAGCACCTTGAACGGGCCGAGGAAGTTCAGCGGCGCCGCGGCCGGCACCGGCGGCAGCGGCGTGCCCGCGGGCTCGCCGAGCGACAGCAGCTTCAGCTCGCTCGGGTGGTTGCGCATGAAGAAGGTGACGAGCGCCACCACGATCACGCAGGCGATGAAGATCGGGATCACCGCATAGCGCCAGCCGTGGTGCTCGATGATCCAGGCCGCGAGCGGCAGGAAGATCAGCTGCCCGGTGGCGGTGCTCGCGGCGAACAGGCCGACCACCAGCCCGCGGTGCGCGGTGAACCAGCGGCTCGCGACCATCGCGCCCAGCACCAGCGCGGTGAGCCCGGTGCCGCAGCCCAGCACCAGCCCCCACAGCAGGAACAGCTGCCACAGCTGCGTGATGCCGGTTGCCAGCACCATCGCGACCGCGATGAAGCTGGCGGCGGCCACCATGATGCGCGGCAGCCCGAAGCGCGCGATGAAGATCGCGGCGAACGGCCCGAGCAGGCCGAACAGCGCGAAGCGCACCGCGAAGACGGACGACAGCTGGTCGGTGGTCCAGCCGAACTCCTTCGACAGCGGCTGCAGCATCGCGCCCGGCAGGCCGAGCGCGGCCGAGGTGGTCAGCATCGCGAAGAAGGTGACCGCGGCGATCACCCACGCGTAGTGGATGCCGCGGCGGCCGAGCGAGACGGAAATGCGTTCGGACAGCATGGCGGGTTTCCTCGGCGCGGGCTCAGTCGAAGCGGCGCTCGATCAGTTCGACCTTGTAGCCGTCCGGATCGGTGATGAAGGCGATCACGGTGTTGCCGCCCTTGACCGGGCCGGCCTCGCGCGTGACGTTGCCGCCGCCGGCGCGAATGCGCTCGCAGGCCGCGGCCGCGTCGGGCACCGCGATCGCGATGTGGCCGTAGGCGGTGCCGAGCTCGTACGAGCTGACGCCGTGGTTGTAGGTGAGTTCCAGCTCGGCATGCTCCGGGTTCGGGCCGTAGCCGAGGAAGGCGAGCGAGTAGTGCTGCGACGGGTTCTCGGACTGGCGCAACAGCGTCATGCCCATGATGTGGGTGTAGAAGTCGATCGAGCGCTGCAGGTCGCCGACGCGCAGCATGGTGTGGAGGAGTCGCATGGTGGATGTTCCGTTGGGTCCGTTCAGGAAGCGTCGAAGATGAAGCAGGTGGTGGAGGCGTGGGCGTACAACTTGCCGTCGGGGCCGAGCAGGCGCCCTTCGGCGGTGGCCATGCGGCCGCCGACGTGGATCACGCTGCCGATGGCGCGCAACACGGGCACGCGGTGAG
>NZ_JBFUGN010000536.1:0-4234 GCF_056402895.1 Rhizobacter sp. P3_B12
GCGCGAGCGCGCCGAACAGCGGCTTCGCGATCAGCGCGATCTCGCGCTCCTCGACGGCTTGCGGCAGGTCCAGGCAGGCCAGCAACTGGCCGCTGTCGGCCGCGTCATGGCGGCACACCTGCAGCGACCCGGCAGCGCAGCCGTGCAGCAGCGCGCGCGATTCGTGGCAATCGCTGCTCTCGGTGCACCACTGCATCTGCCAGCCGTCGACCGGGAACAGCGGCGGCAGTTCGCCGCCCTCGGCCGGGCAGGGGCCCCCACCCCCGCTGAAGGTCCAGTTCCAGCGCCGGCCCTCGCCACGCTCGGCCAAGGCGCAGGCGCGGGCACCCAGCAGCTCGGCGATGTCGGCCAGCGCCATGCGCAGTGCCAGCGGATAGGCATCGGGCGGCAGGTAGATCAGCCGGGCCGACAGGCGCGAGGCCGATTCGAGCACCCGGTTCAGCCGCGTCAGGTCGGCGGTGCGCTGCTGCACGGCCCCTTCGAGGCGATCGCGTTCGGCACCGAGCGTCTGCAGCGCACGGTCGCGTTCGCCGACGTAGCGCGCGATGCCCCGGTGCAGTTGCTGGAAGCTGTCTGCCACCAGGTCGATCTCGTCGCGCCAGCGGCGCTGTGGGCGGGGCCACGCCGGCAGCGGGCCGAGTTCCTCGGGTTTCAGCAGCGCCGCCTGCCGGGCGATCAGGCGCAGGCCGCGGGAGATGTCGCGGTGCAGCATCCAGGCCACCAGCAGCCCGAGCAGCACGGCCGGCAGCACGATGGCGAGTGCCGTCTTCGCGACGCTGCCGCGCACCTGCGCCGACAGGCCGCTGCGATCGAAGTCGAGCTCCAGCTGACCGAGGCCGGTGGGGTCGGCGCCTGCTGCGGTGATCGGGATCTCGACGCCGCGCAGCGCCGCCCGCGGCAGCACCCCCTGCAGCACGCCCTGCGCCGCACCGGGCAGGTCGGATGGCGCGCCGGCCACGTAGGCGGTGCCCGACGGCGTGAGCAGCCGCACGTTCACCATGCGTGGGTAGCGGGAGATCTGGTCGAGTTCCTGCTGGATCGCGTTGCCGTCCTGGCGCTGCAGCGCATCGGCCAGGCGGGGCACCCGCGTGGCCGCGATGTCGCGTGCCATGGCCTGCTCGTCGGCGGCCTGGGCGCCGAACGCGAGCCAGGCGTGCAGGCCCAGCGACAGCGCCGAGCACAGCAGGCAACTCACCGCGATGGCGGCGAGGGTGCGCAACACCAGCGGGCGGAATGGCCGCGATGCCGGCGACGCCGGACGCGACGGCGGAGTGGGCAAGGCGGCGAGGGTGGACGACATGGTGATGTGAAGCGGTCGCGAAGCGATGGAGAAAGGAGATCGTGCCCGGCCTTTCGGCAGAGAAGCCTGCAAGCTGTTGCGATGGCGCGTGACTTATTCAAGCGGTCGCGGATGCACCTCGCCGAGTTGACAGTTGTTGGCGATTCAGGCGATCCGGCCGCAGGAAAAACGCCCCGGTACGCCTTGCAAAGCGCCGAGGGCTCCGCCCACAATGACCTTCATGACAGCCTCACCGTCGCGACCGGACAGCGTGCCACGCACCCCCGCGGCCCAGGCGGTGTCTCGCGGCGCCTGGCAGACGCTGCTGCGGCGTGTGTCGACGCTGGGCCCGCGCGCCCAGCGCCGCGCCGCAGCCGATGCCACGCCGGACCCGGTTCTGCTGGTGGATGCGCGGGGCCGCATCGAGCATGCGAACGCTGCAGCCACCGTGTGCTTCGGCGGCCCCCTGCCGGGGCGCGAGGTCGCCGATGTGTTCCACGGCACGGTGCGCCTGAGCGACCGTGCGGCGTTGTGGCCGCGAGGCGACGCGCCGCAGCACGGCTTCGAATGCGAATCCCAGGACACGCAGCATCGGCGCCTCGTCGTCCGGGTGACGGTCCGGGCCGGAATCTTCGGTGGCCCGTCCGGTTGGACGATTGCCGTGCGCGACGGCACCGCCGAGCACCTGTTGCGGGAGCAGCTCGATGCGGCGCTGCGCCTGCTCAACCACGACCTGCGCGCCCCGCACTCCACCATCCTCGGCGTGCTCGAACTGTGGCGGTTGCGCCAGGGCACGATGAGCGAAGCCGACCTGCTGTCGCAGGTGGAAAACAGCGCCACCGCCGCATTGTCGATGGCCGACAACTTCGTGCGCCATGTGCGGGCGCAGCAGGCGGACCTGCGCCGCGAGGCGCTCGATCTGAACGAGGTGGCGGCCGACGCGGTCGACGATCTGTGGGAACGCGCCCGCGCTCGCCGGGTCACGATCCGCCGGCCGCAGGGGCTGCCGGTGCCGGTGCACGTCGTGGGCGATGCGCCGCTGCTGCAGCGGGCGATCGGCAACCTGCTGCGCCATGCGCTCGACCGCAGCCCCGGCGGGGCGAGCATCCGGTGCACCGTGGTTCGCAGCGGCACGGGCGTGGCCGTCGAAGTGACCGACCATGGCGCCACGCCGGATCCCGGCACGCCGTCAGGCGCTGACGATCCGGGTACCGGGCGGGCGAACGATGGCGTGCCGGTGCTGCCGGCCGAAGATGACTACGCGTTGGGCTTCGTGTCGCTGGTGGCGCGTCGCCACGGCGGCGCATTGCGCCAGCGCCGCGCCGCAACCCAGGGGCTGACGATGAGCCTGTACCTGCCCGGCGGTCACGCCGACGGGGTGGCGGATTCGGAGCCTGCCGCGACGGAGTCGGATTCGTCGAGCGCTTCGAGCCGGTATCCCACGCCGTAGACGGCGCTGAGCCGGTAGCCGGACGGTGGCCTCAGCCCGAGCTTGTTGCGCAGGTTCGAGACATGCGTGTCCAGGCTTCGCGACCAGATCTCGGGGTTCACGCCCCACACCTTCTCGAGCAGGTGCTGTCTCGCCAGCAGTCGACCGACGTTGTGGAACAGGAAATGCGCCAGCTCGTACTCCTTCTGCTTCAATTCGACCGGCTCGCCCTCGATCGTCAGCATGCGCCGCCGGGTGTCGAAACTGTAGCGGCCGAAGGATTCGATCTCGGTGGGCGATGCGGGGTAGCTGCGGCGCATCAGCGCGTTCACCCGGGCGGTGAGTTCGCCCACGCGCACCGGCTTGGTCAGGTAGTCGTCGACGCCGTTGGACAAGGCGTCCACCAGGTCGCGCTCCTCATTGCGATTCGTCACGAACAGGATCGGGATGCGATGCTCGATCTTGTTGCGGACCCAGGTCACGATTTCCGGGCCCGTCATGTCGGGCAGGTGCCAGTCGAGCACCAGGAAATCGAAGGTATCCCGGCGCATCTGGCGGATCAGCGCCTGGCCGCGCTCGAACCCCTGGCAGTCGTGGCCCAGGCTCGAGATGGCGTGCGAGATCAAGTCGACCTGCGAAGGATCGTCGTCAACGATTGCGACTTTCATCGTGTCTCCCGGAAGATCGGCCGGACTGCGAGACGGACCATGGGTTTGAACATACCTGAAATCGGAGTGGTTGTGACAGGGCAAACAGGGTTGACGCCTCAGGGGTCGAAGCGGTAGCCGATGCCGTACACCGCGATGATTCCGGAGCCTTGGGGCCGGACTTCCTCGAGTTTGCGCCGCAGGTTGCGGATGTGGCTGTCGACGGTGCGGTCAGCCGTGTCGCGAAAATCCTGTCGCACCGCGTCGAGCAGCTGGGCGCGAGACAGGATGGCACCGGCGCGCACGAGCAGTGCGCGCAGGATGCGGTACTCGGAGGTCGTCAGGTCGAGCGCGCTGCCTTGCCACAGGATGCGTTGCGCCGCCTCGTTGACATCGAAGCCGCCGTGCGACATGGTGCGGAACTGGCCGGTGACGCGGCGCCACTGCGCCTTCACGCGCGCCGCGACCTCGCGCGGGCTGAACGGCTTGCAGACATAGTCGTCTGCGCCGGCTTCGAGGCCGAGCAATCGATCGACCTCGTCGATGCGTGCCGTCAGCATGATGATGGGCACCGAGGAGAATTCGCGGATCGAGCGGCACACCTCGAGGCCGTCGAGCCCGGGCAGCATCAGGTCGAGCAGCAGGATCGACGCACGCTGCATGCGCACCTCGTTCACCGCCGCGATGCCGTTGTGGACCACCAGCGTCTGCCAGCCCTGCGCGCGCAGGTAGTTGCCGAGCATGTCGGCGATCTTCACGTCGTCCTCGGCGATGAGGATCGGGGTGGTGTCCATCGAGGTGTTCACTCGGGTGCTCCTTGCTGATCCGACTTCACCGGAAGCACGAGTTGCATGGCCAGGCCGCCCCATGGAGACGGGC
>NZ_JBFUGN010000537.1:0-4233 GCF_056402895.1 Rhizobacter sp. P3_B12
CCGCAGCAGCGCCAGCGCCTCGTCGCTGATCTCCTTGGGCAGCCCGGTGGTGGCGAGCGCCGCATTGCGCAACAGGTGAGGCACCAGCAGGTCCAGGTCTTCCGACCGGTCGCGCAGCGGCGGCAGGGTCACCCTCAGCACGTCCAGGCGGAAGAACAGGTCGGCCCGGAATTCGCCGCGCCGCGACAGGCCGAACAGGTCGACGTTGCATGCCGCAACGATGCGCACGTCGGCCTGCTGCGACTGGTCTTCGCCGACCGAGCGGAACGATGCGTCCTGCAGGAAGCGCAACAGCACGACCTGGCCATGCAGGGACAGCGCCTCGATCTCGTCGAGGAACAAGGTGCCGCCCTGCGCCTCTCGCACCAGCCCCCGGCGCGTGCGCCCGGCGTCCGTGAAGGCGCCCCGTGCGTGGCCGAACAACTCGCTTTCGACCAGCGAGTCCGGCAGGGCTCCGCAATTGACGGGAATGAAGGCGCGGTCGCGCCGCGGACCCAGGTAGTGGATGGCGCGCGCCACCAGGTCCTTGCCGGTTCCGGTCTCGCCGACGACCAGCACCGGCGCGGCACAGTCGGCGTAGCGGGTCGCGAGATCGATGGCCTCTCGCAAGCCCGGCGATGTGCCGACGAGCATTGATTCGAGCTTCGTGTGCGTGACCAATTTGTGAGCACTCATCGTGGATGCCTCCCCGGCAATTCATCGATCGGCGCTCAGTTTACGAAAGGCATGCGCTGCCCACCTCCCCTAGGTTGACGACTGCGTTCGCCAGATAAGCGCGCCCTCCATCGAAGTCGCCGTGCGGGTCTGGCACAGCCGTGTCGCACCCGACACGCTGCGCGGCGAGCGCGCCGTGCAAGAGCCTGGATGCGAGCGCCGCATCACCAGGAGACCGTGTCGCGCCTGCCTCGGGCAGCGTCGCATGGCCTGCACTTCTTCCAATCGAATCAACGACTTGCAGAACGCCACGTGCTGGCACGTTTTGCGCAATGCCATCGTCGCAATGTCCTACTCACCATCGAATGCCGATGTGGCCGAAATGATCCTGCGCTATGTGACCGCGCATCCCGCTGCGTGCGACTCGCTCGAAGGCATCTGTGAATGGTGGATCGTGCGGCAGCAGCGCGACGACCTGCGGCTCGCGGCCGCCGCGGCGCTGGTGCACCTCGTGGCCAATGGCGACCTCGAGGCCAGCACCGGTGTCGACGGCCACACGCTCTACCGCGGCGTGTCCGCCGCGCGGCACTGAACCCGGACGACGCAGCAGGATGAACACCGCCACCCCCGCCAGGCCGCCGGACTTCCAGACGGAAGGGCTGTGGAGCGCACTCGGTCGTCTCGACCGCATGCTGGAGCGCGCCGCGAACGCCGCCGATGCCGCTGCCGGCAACACCGCGACGGGCCCACAACCCGAACCCTATCGCGGCCTCTACGTGACCTCGGAGGACGTGCAGCGGCTCGTCCGGCGTGGACCCGGCGAACCGCTGCTTGCCGGCGCCGCCGATGCAGGCGCCCCGTCGCCGATGCCCGAGAGCTCGCGCTTCCCGTGGCTGCAGCAGGCCTTCGGCCTCGACACGGTCGACCTCGACATCCTGCTCATCGCGCTCGCGCCCGAAGTGGACCTGCGCTACGAGCGCCTGTTCGCCTACCTGCAGGACGACGTGACGCGGCGCCGCCCCACGGTCGACCTGGTGCTCAACCTGCTGTGTGCCTCGCGCGACGCGAAGATCCTCGCGCGCGGCCGCTTCGGCCCCGATGCGCCACTGYTGCGCCAGCGCCTGGTGCACCTGGCCGCCGACGGTTCCGGTGCGAACCCGCCGCTGCTGTCGCATGCCATCAAGATCGAGGAACCGGTGCTGCGCTTCCTGCTCGGCCAGCCGTGGCTGGATGGGCGCCTGCGCGGCATCGCGCAGTTCACGGCACGGCCCGGTGCCGCGGAGGGCACGCGCGCCGAGGCACTCGGCACGCTGATGGCCAAGGCGATGGTGTCCGGCAGCGGCTCGCATTTCCACCTCGAGGGCGCGGTCGATGCCGGGCAGGAAGCGGCGGCGGGCAGCCTCGCGGCCAGGCTGGGACAGTCGCTCATCGTGGCCGACCTCGCGAAGGCGGCGGATCCCGCGGGCGAGTTCGCGGCCGTGCTGGAGCTGCTGCTGCGCGAGGCGCAGCTGCTGTCGGCGCTCCTGTACCTGAAAGGCTTCGATGCGCTGTCGGCTGCGGAGCGCGACACGCTGGCGCAAGCGATCGAGTCGCTCGCGCCGGCGTCGGGCCGGGCGCTCGTGATGTCGGGCGCGCGGCCGTGCGGCCCGCGCTTTCGCAGCATGGCGACACTGCCCGTGGCCGAACCTGATTTCCACGAACGCCGCACCGCCTGGGCCGCCGAGCTGCGCGAGCAGCGCATCGACCTCGATGCCCGCGGCCTCGACGAACTGGCCGCGCGCTACCGGCTCGACGAGGCGCAGATCGCGTCCGCCGCCGCGCACGCCCGGCTTCAATCGACCCTGGCCCAGGGGTCGCCCGATGCAGCGTTGCTCGCCGAGGCGGCCCGCCTGCAGATGGCGCGCGATCCCGGCACGCTGGCACGCAAGCTGGTGCCGCTGCACGTCTGGCGCGACCTGGTGCTGCCGACGGATTCGCTCGCGCAGCTGAAGGAGATCTGCCGGCAAGCGCGCTTTCGCCACGTCGTCTTCGACGAATGGGGATTCGACCGCAAGCTGTCGCTCGGCAAGGGCCTGAGCGCGCTCTTCAGCGGCCCGCCCGGCACCGGCAAGACCATGGCGGTCGAGGTGATCGCGAACGACCTCGGGCTCGACCTGTTCAAGATCGACCTGTCGCAGGTCGTCAGCAAGTACATCGGCGAAACCGAGAAGAGCATCGACCGGCTGTTCGCGCAGGCGCGGGCGGGCAACGCCATCCTCTTCTTCGACGAGTGCGATGCGCTCTTCGGCAAGCGGACCACGGTGCAGGATGCGCACGACCGCTACGCCAACATCGAGGTCGCCTACCTGCTGCAGAAGCTCGACGAGCACGAGGGCCTGAGCATCCTCGCGACCAACCTGCGGCAGAACCTCGACGTCGCGTTCACGCGGCGACTCGGCTTCATCGTCGACTTCCCGTTCCCCGACGAAGCGAGCCGGCGCCGGCTGTGGGAATCGATCTGGCCGCCGAAGCTGCCGCGCAGCAAGGACCTCGATCTCGCCTTCATGGCCACGCAGTTCAAGGTGCCGGGCGGCGCGGTGAAGAACATCGCCGTGGCCGCGGCCTTCCTGGCGGCGCAGCAGGGCGGCGAGCTGAAGACCGAGCACCTGCTGTGGGCCGCGCGGCGCGAGATCGAGAAGTCGGGGCGGCGCGTCGCGGGCAGCGAGTTCGGCCCCTATGCCGAGCGCGTGGCCGCGCTGGCACCGCAGGCCGAAGGAGACCTTCATGCTGCATGAAGTCACCGAAAGCCTGGAGGCCTTCTTCAAGCAGCCGGGGCTCACGCCGCCGCTGCGCGATGCGGCCATCCGCTTCGACCGGCCGACCGATCCGTATGCGCTCGACCAGACCACGGTCAACCTGTTCCTGTTCGAGGTGCGCGAGAACCTGGAGCTGCGTTCCAACGAAGGCGTGACGCGTCGCGTCGGTGGCCAGTCGCTGGTCGAGCCGCCGGCCTGGCGCGCCAACTGCCTGTACCTCGTCACGGCCTGGCCGGTTGGCGGCACCGACCTGCCCAAGCAGGAGCATCAGCTGCTCGGGCAGGTGCTGCAACTGATCGCCGGCTCGCCGGAGATCCCACCGGCCTTCCTCACGCCCGCCCTGCAGTTGCAGGAGCCGCCGCTGCCCATGCTGATGGTGCAGCCCGATGGCGTGCGCAACCCGGCGGAGTTCTGGGCCGCGATCGGCAACCGCATCAAGGCCTCGCTGCTGCTGTCGGTCACCGTGTCGCTGAAGGTCTTCGACACCGCGACCTACCCGAGCGTCATCACCAGCGAGATCCGCCTCGAGTCGCTACCCGATGGCGCGCCGCTCGATGCACCGTTCTTCCGCATCGGCGGCGTGGTGCTGGACAACGCCTCGCAGCCGGTGGCGAACGCCGGCGTGCGCCTGGTCGAGCGCGGGCGCAGCACGCTCACCGATGGCGAAGGAAAGTTCTCGCTGTCGGCCATCCCGGCCGGCAGCTTCACCTTGCGCGTGACGGCAGGCGCCATCACGCAAGACCGGGCCATCGTCGTCCCGGCACCCGCGGTCGCGGGCTACGAC
>NZ_JBFUGN010000538.1:0-4229 GCF_056402895.1 Rhizobacter sp. P3_B12
CGCGCGAACGACTGCCGCTGGTGGGCGCTCGACGGCGTGCTGCGCGGCGTGCTGTCGCAGCCGGCGGGTGAACGCGACGCCCAGCGTGCCGCCGCGGTGCTGCAGCGCATCAACGGGCTCTACACGGTGTACGCGCTGCTGGTGCTGTTCGACACCGACGGGCGCATCGTCGCGGTGTCGGACCCGGCCGAGCAGTCGCGTTGCGGCAGCGTGCTCGACGCGCCGTGGGTGCGCGAGACGCTGGCGCTGCGCGATCCGCAGCAGCATGTCGAATCGGCGCATGCGGCGAGCGATCTGTATGGCGGGCGGCCGACCTTCGTGCACGGCGCGGCGCTGCGGGCCCACAACGGAGCGAACGACGGCACCGCAGCGGTGGTGGGCGGCATCGCGATCGTCTTCGACGGCGCGCCGCAGTTCGCCGCGATGCTGCGCGATGCGCTGCCGCTCGATGCGCAGGGCGAGCCCTCGCACGGCGCGGCGGCGCTGCTGCTGACGCGTGCCGGCGCGGTGGTCGCGAGCAGCGATCCGGCGCGCTGGCCGGTCGGCAGCGACTGGGCGGTGCTCACCGATTGGCGCTCGCTCGCGCGGGGCGCGTCGGCCAGCGCCGTGATCCACCTCGACGGCATCGCCTGCAGTGCCGGCTGCAGCGTCTCGGGCGGCTACCGCGAGTACCACGCCGGCGGCAGCATCGGCCCGGGCGACCTGCTGTCGGTGGCGCTGCTGAAGCTGGGCGCAGTGCAGGCGCAGGCGCCGGCCGCGCCGGTGGTGTTCGACAACGCCGCCACGCCGCCGCGCGGCAAGGAGCCGGTGGTGTCGATCGCCAGCTTCCTGTGCGGCGGCCAGTGGCTGGGTGTGCCGTCGGCGACCGCGCTGCAGGCCTTGCAGCAACCGCGCATCGCCGCGCTGCCGAATGCGCCGGCGCATCTGCCGGGCATGCTGGAGTTCGAAGGCCGGCTGCTGCCGGTGGTCGACCTGGGCGTGCTGCGCGGCACCGGCCCGGCGACCGATCCGCAGGCGCCGCTGGTGGTGGCCCAGGGGTCGGGCGGGCAGCGCTTCGCGATGCGGGTGGACGCGCTCGGGCCGGTGTTCGAGGTCGCCAGCGCCCGCGTGCAATCGCTCGCGCGGCCGGGCGGCCAGCAGGAGCGACTGGTCAGCAGCCACCAGCGCATGCTGATCCTGATGGACGTCGACGGGCTGGTCGCGCAGGCCGGCATCGCGGCGCTGGCGGTCGCCGAGGTCAGCGAGGTCGCGCTGGCCTGAGTTCCGTGCGAGCGTCCCGGATTGGCATCCGGGCTACAAGACTCGTAGCCCGGGTGCCAACCCGGGGATCGACCTTCACTTGGGCCCCATGCTCTCCTTCACCAGCGCACCCAGTGCCCGCACCTGGTAGTCGTTCGCGAGGCGCCGCACCCGCTCGGCGAACGGCCGGTAGCGCGCATCGGCCTGCGCCAGCCGCTGCGCTTCGTCGCAGATCGCCGCCATGTTGCCGGCCAGCGTCAGCCGGTGCAGTTCCTGCAGCTCCTGCGCATCCGGGATCGACTCCGGCGCCAGCGGTTCGCCGGGCGCCGGAGTCGACCCCGCCGTGTCGTCGTCCTCGCGGTAGATCCAGGTCAGCTCCAGCAGCTCGCCGATCTGGCGCAGCAGGCTCTCGCGGCGCACCGGCTTGGCCTCGAAGCCGTTGCCGCCCGAAGCGACCCACTTCTGCCGGTCCTCGGCCGACACGCTGGCCGAGATCGCGATGATCGGCACGGCCTTCAGCCCCGCGTCCTCGCGGATGYGCCGCGTCGCCTGCAGCCCGTCCATCACCGGCATCATCATGTCCATCAGGATCAGGTCCGGCTTCTTCGCCTGCGCCCGCACGACCGCCGCCTGGCCGTTGTCGGCCTCGTCGATCTGGAAGCCGAGCAGGCGCAGCAGCCAGGCCAGCATCTCGCGGTTCTCGGCGATGTCGTCGACGATCAGCACGCTGCGCGGCGCACCGGCATAGCCGACCGCCGTGCGTTCGACCCGCGCGGTGCCCGCCCCCGTCTCCAGCACCGGCAGCGCCAGTTCGAACCAGAACACGCTGCCCTGCTCGGGCACGCTGCGCACCAGGATGTCGCCGCCCATCAGCCGCACCAGCTGCCGGCTGATCGACAGCCCGAGGCCGCTGCCGGCCACGCGGCGCGTCGCATCGTGCACCTGCGCGAACGGGTGGAAGAGCCGCTGCATCTGAGCGGCGTCCATGCCGATGCCCGAATCGCAGACCTCGAAGCGCAGTTGCGCCCGGCCCGGCTCGACCTCCAGCAGGTGGACGACCAGCTGCACCTGCCCGCGGTCGCTGAACTTGACCGCGTTGCCGAGCAGGTTCAGCAGCACCTGGCGCAGCCGCCGCTCGTCGACCTGCACCGCCTCGGGCAGCTCGCCGTGGAACTCCAGCGCGAACGCCAGGTTCTTCTGCTGCGCCTTGATGCGGATCAGGTCGCCGATCATGCCGAGGAAGCTGGCCAGGTGGATCGGCGCCTCGATGAGGTCGAGCTTGCCGGCCTCGATCTTCGCGATGTCGAGGATGTCGTTGATCAGCATCAGCAGGTGCTCGCCGCTGCTCTGGATGGTCTTCAGGCCGGCCGCCTGCTGCTCGTCGAGCGTGTCGTCCAGCCGCAGGATCTGCGTGTAGCCGAGGATGCCGTTCAGCGGCGTGCGCAGCTCGTGGCTCATGTTGGCGAGGAACATGCTCTGCGCGCGCCGCGCCGCGATGGCGGCATCGCGGGCCGCGGTGAGCTGCTGCTCGGCGGCGCGCCGCAGCGTCGCGTCGCGCACCACCAGCACGCGCAGCGCGCCGCCGTCGTCGTGCACGGCCATCCGGCTCACCGACACCTCGGCCGGAAAGAGCCGCTCGTCGCGGCGCTGCCCGATCGCGCTGCGCGGCACGGCCTGCTCCACCTCGAGCGGCGGGTCGAAATCCGACAGCAGCTCGCCGACCGTCAGCCCGTCCAGCTGCGCCGCCGTCCACCCGAACATGCGCTCGCCGGCCGGGTTGAGCTGCAGCACGCGGTCGCCGCGCACGACGAGGATGCCGTCGGCGGTGTGGTCGATGATCGTCGCCAGCCGCTGCTGCTCGATCTCGAGCGAGGCGCGGGTGCGCGCCAGCTGCCGCCGGTCCTCCAGGAAACGCTCGACCGCGCGCGCCATGCCGCCGATCTCGTCCTCGCCCTGCACCGGCACGGCCACCGGCTGGTTCGCCGGGCCCGCCTCGGCAGCGTCGCTGCGCAGGTGGCGGCTCACCTCCTGCAGGCGCCCGATCACGTGCTGCCCGAGGAACACCCGCGCCACCGCGATGGCGGCCAGCATGCTGCCGATGAACAGCGCGAAGATCCAGCGCTGGTGGCGCTCGGACGCATCGACCACCTGCTGCACCGCCTCGCGGTAGGCATCGGCCGAGGCCGTCGACCAGGTGCCCGCCGCCGCGCCCATCGCCTGCGACTGGCGGCCCATCTCGTCGCGCAGGCCGGTGAT
The DNA here is from genome assembly GCF_056402895.1 of Rhizobacter sp. P3_B12. Taxonomy (NCBI): domain Bacteria; kingdom Pseudomonadati; phylum Pseudomonadota; class Betaproteobacteria; order Burkholderiales; family Sphaerotilaceae; genus Rhizobacter; species Rhizobacter sp. P3_B12. The sequence continues at coordinate 3,496 of NZ_JBFUGN010000538.1, forward strand.
CACGCGCTGCTGCTCGATCAGCCTGCGGCGCATCGCGAGCAGCTCGCGCACGTCGGCGGCCACCTCCGGCTGCAACGCCGGCATGCGGTGGTGCAGCGCCTCCAGCTCGTCGAGCTGCGTCGCGCTGCGCAGCTGGTACAGCAGCGAGACCAGCGGCAGCCGGTCGCGGCCGTACTGCGCCTCGAGGCGGCCGATCCGGTCGTTCATCCGCGCCATGAAGCGCAGCTCGGTGCCCAGCGAATCCTCGCGCAGCTGCGTCGCCACGTGGGCCGAGTTGCGCAGCACCTGGCCGGCCTGGTGCAGGTCGAGCACGACCAGGTCGCCGCTGGTGGTGCTGATCTCGGTCACCACCGCGTCGAACTTCTGCAGGTGCTGGGTCATCTGCGCGTAGAGGCGGTGCAGTTCGGCGGCCGAGCTGGCGGTGATCAGCTGCGAGGCGTCGAGCGCGATGGTCGCCGTCTCGGCCACCAGGTCCTGCGCGAGGCGCACGCGCAGCAGACGCGTCTCGGCCAGCTGCCGCGACGCGAGCGCGAGCTCGCGCACCGAATAGAGCGCGATGCCGCCGCCCGACACGAAGATCAGCGCCAGCCCGGCCAGCGCCAGCGCGAACTGCCGGCGCAGCGAATGGGGCAGCAGGCGGCGCAGCTTCACGGTCACGGGCGGGCGGGCCGCCGTGCTCAGCGCTTCCAGATCCGCCGGTAGGCGTCGCGGTAGCCGTTGTCCGGGTCGTAGAG
>NZ_JBFUGN010000539.1:0-4229 GCF_056402895.1 Rhizobacter sp. P3_B12
ATCGAGCAGGTCGCCGTGATGCCGAACTTCGATTGCTTGACCGTCAGCCCCGCATTCAGCTGCAGGCCCGAGAACGAGGCCACGCCGTTGTTGAGCGCGAACGTCACGGGCCCGCTGACGCTGGCACTGCCGCTGCCGGCCTGGTAGCCGTCGACGGTCTGCAGCATCGCGACGATCGGCGGCGCGATCGCCGCCTTCAGCGTGCTCATGAACTTCTCTTGCGCGCGGATGACGCCACCGTAGACGTTGGGGCTGGTGGATGTCTGGGAGTACTCGGCGTAGCCGACGTTCGGCACGCCGAGCGACCCTTGGAACACCACCGTCTCGGCGGCTGCGAAGCCGGATGCCAGCGCGAGCGCAGCGGCAAGACACAGTTTTCGAATCATGGGAAATCCTCCTTGTCGTCCGGATCGGACGCGCGGATGTTTCCAGATCGGCGCGCCGGATTCATGCTCTGCGTTGAGGTTGGTGATTCGCGCCGGCTGTGGCAAGCTCCGTTGCCATCCGCTCCGCGCTCTCGATCGAGACCCCCCATGGCCAAGATCCCCCCGGGCGTCGGCCCGCGCTTCCCGCAGGTCGTCGTGCTGTTCGGCGCCACCGGCGATCTCGCGCGGCGCAAGCTGCTGCCGGGGCTCTACCACCTGTCGGCGGCGGGCTTCATCCCCGGCTGCCGCATCATCGGCGTCTCGCTCGACGACATCGATGCCGACGGCTTTCGCGCGGTGGCCCGCGCCGCGCTCGGCGAGTTCGCGAGCCGCAAGGTCACCGAATCCGACTGGGCGCTGTTCTCGCAAAGCCTCGACTACGTGCCGCTCTCGGCCGGTGCCGCCGCGTTGCGCAGCGCCGTCGAGGCCGCCGAGCGCAGCCTGGGCGGCCGGGGTGACGACATGCGCCGCCTGCACTACCTGAGCGTGCCGCCCAGCGCGGCGCTGCCGGCGGTGCAGATGCTCGGCGAGGCCGGCCTGGTGGAGCGCTCGCGCATCGTGATGGAGAAGCCCTTCGGCACCGACCTCGCGAGCGCCGTCGCGCTGAACGCGCGGCTGCACGAGACCTTTGCCGAGGAGCAGATCTTCCGCATCGACCACTTCCTCGGCAAGGAGCCGGCGCAGAACATCCTCGCGTTCCGCTTCGCCAACGGGCTGTTCGAGCCCATCTGGAACCGCAACTTCATCGACCACGTGCAGATCGACGTGCCCGAGACGCTCGGTCTCGGCACCCGCGCCGGCTTCTACGAGCAGACCGGCGCGTACCGCGACATGGTGGTCACGCACCTGTTCCAGATCCTCGCCTTCATGGCGATGGAGCCGCCCACCGCGCTCGAGCCGGCGCCGATCAGCGAGGAGAAGAACAAGGTCTTCCGCAGCATGCTGCCGATCCAGCCGGCCGACGTGGTGCGCGGCCAGTACGCCGGCTACCGCGCCGAGCCGGGCGTCGACCCCGAATCCGAGGCCGAGACCTTCATCGCGCTGAAGTGCTACATCGACAACTGGCGCTGGGCCGGCGTGCCGTTCTTCCTGCGCACCGGCAAGCGCATGGCCGAGGGCCAGCGCATCATCTCGATCGCGTTCCGCGAGCCGCCGAAGAGCATGTTCCCGCCCGGCTCCGGTGTCGGCGCGCAAGGGCCCGACCACCTCACCTTCGACCTCGCCGATGCGTCGAAGATGTCGCTGTCGTTCTACGGCAAGCGCCCCGGGCCGGGGATGCGGCTGGACAAGCTGAGCCTGCAGTTCGCGATGCACGACACCGGCCTGATCGGCGAGGTGCTCGAGGCCTACGAGCGGCTGATCCTCGACGCGATGCGCGGCGACCGCACGCTGTTCACCACCGCCGAGGGCATCGAGCGGCTGTGGCAGGTGTCGACGCAGCTGCTCGAATCGCCGCCGCCGGTGCGGCTCTACCCGCCGGGTTCCTGGGGGCCGAAGTCGATCCACCAGCTGATCGCGCCGCACGCGTGGCGGCTGCCGTTCGAGCGCGCGTGGCGCGACCCGAACAAGACAGGGAACTGATCAGAACGTCGAGGGGTATTCCACCGCCGGATCGAGGAAGTACTGGGCGGCAGCGGCTGGCGGCAGGTGGCCCCAGGCTTGCCACAGGTCGGCCGCGAAGCCGGCGGCCATGGCCTGGCTCATCAGCTTGGAGGCCACCATCAGTTCCGCAGCGACCTGTTCGACCCAGGTCTGGCGGTCGAGGAGGGGAGAGAGCGTTTGCATGGGGTGGATTCTTCGATCGGTTGCAGTTGTTGCCAATCCGCACGAAGCGGGCCCCCGGAAGAGGGGACTGTCGCTGGCCCCCGAGGCCGCCGCATCCCTTCGATTGAGGATGGACGGACGCGCCACAATCGGCTCATGAAGACGCCACTGCTTCCCGCCGCCGACGCCGCGCGCCTCGCGCTGCGCTGTCTCGACCTGACTTCGCTGAAGGACGACGACACGCCGGCGTCGATCGAGACGCTGGCCGACAAGGCCCGCACACCGCACGGTGCGCCGGCCGCGCTGTGCGTGTACCCGGCGTTCGTGCCGGCGGCAAAGCGCAGGCTGGATGCGCTGGGGCTGGCGGCGGTGCGGGTGGCGACGGTCGTCAATTTTCCGCACGGCGAGGCGTCGCCCGACGTGGTGGCGGCGCAGATCGCCGCGGCCCGCGAGGCCGGCGCCGACGAGATCGACACGGTGTTCCCGTGGCGTGCGCTGCAGGCGGGCGATGCGCAGGCCGGCGTGGCGCTGGTGGCTGCCTGCCGCCGCGCCTGCGGGCCGCTGCCGTTGAAGGTGATCCTCGAGACCGGCGAGTTGCAGCGCCCCGAACTGATCCGCCAGGCCAGCGAGATCGCGCTGCGCGAGGGCGCCGACTTCCTGAAGACCTCCACCGGCAAGGTACCGGTCAACGCGACGCCGCAGGCCGTCCAGGTGATGGGCGAGGTGATCCGCGCGCACGGCACCCGCGCCGGGCTGAAGGTGGCCGGCGGCGTGTCGACGATCGCCGACGTGCAGCGCTACCTCGCGCTCGCCGCCGAGGTGTACGGTGCCGACCGCCTCGGTCCCGGCACGCTGCGCTTCGGCGCGTCGAGCCTGCTGGCCGTGCTGCTGTCGGCCATCGACGGCGGCCCGGCGGTGGCGCCTGCCAGCGGCTACTGATGGCTGCCGTGCTGCCCCAGGAGATCATCCGCCGCAAGCGCGACGGCCATGCGTTGGGTGATGCCGAGCTGCGCGCGTTCGCGCAGGGCATCGCGGACGAGTCCGTCAGCGAGGCGCAGATCGCCGCGTTCGCGATGGCGGTGTGCTGGCGCGGCATGGCGACGGACGAGGCGGTGTCGCTGACGCTCGCGATGCGCGACAGCGGCAGCGGCAGCGTGCTGGACTGGCGCACCGAAGCGCTGCCCGGCCCGGTGCTCGACAAGCATTCCACCGGCGGCGTCGGCGACACCGTGTCGCTGATGCTCGGCCCGATGCTGGYGGCCTGCGGCGGCTTCGTGCCGATGATCTCCGGCCGCGGCCTGGGCCATACCGGCGGCACGCTCGACAAGCTGGAGGCGATCCCCGGCTACCGGGCGGGCGTGTCGGTCGAGCAGCTGCGGCGCGTCGTGCGCGAGGCGGGTGTCGCGATCGTCGGTGCGGGGGATGCGCTCGCGCCGGCCGACCGCCGCTTCTACGCGGTGCGCGACGTGACGGCCACCGTCGAATCGGTGCCGCTGATCACCGCCTCGATCCTGTCGAAGAAGCTGGCCGCCGGGCTGGGCGCGCTGGTGCTCGACGTGAAGTTCGGCAACGGCGCCTTCATGCAGGACATCGAGCGCGCGCGCGAGCTGGCGCGCAGCCTGGTCGAGGTCGGCTGCGGCGCCGGGCTGCCGACGCAGGTGTTGCTGACCGACATGAACCAGGCGCTCGCGCCGGCCGCCGGCAATGCGCTGGAGGCGCAGGTGGCGCTGGACTACCTGCGCGGCACGGCGCGGCCGGTGCGGCTGCACGAGGTGGTGATGGCGCTCGGCGCAGCGGTGCTGCAGCAGGCCGGGCTGGCGGCCGATGACGCCGAGGCACGCGCGCGGCTGCTGCGTGCACTCGACAGCGGATCGGCGGCCGAACGCTTCGCGCGCATGGTGGCGGGGCTGGGCGGGCCGGCCGACGTGCTTGCGAACCCCGGGCTGCCGCAGGCCGCGATCGTGCGCGACGTGCCGGCGGGCGGCGCAGGCTTCATCACGACGGTCGACACGCGTGCGCTCGGCATGGCCGTCGTCGCGC
>NZ_JBFUGN010000540.1:0-4204 GCF_056402895.1 Rhizobacter sp. P3_B12
GTCGAATACAGAGCGATCTGGGAGGTCGATTTCGATGGCGACCTTCAACACGGCGAGTTTTCACACAGCCTCGGCCGATTGTTGCCGATCGTCTGCCTCGCCTGGTTGCCTCTAGACGACCAAAAGCCGAWGTTGTCACAGGCTGAGCAAGGCTCCGGAAAGCGGCCGTTCAACGTTGACATGAGAGGCTCGACCGGCTTGCCGGGGCTAGTCCTCTCTATGGAAGGATTGGGCGTCGGTGTTGCCAATGACATGACCTTCTCCGTCGGTCTGCAGTAGACCTGAAGAAGTGTCCAGGATGACGAGTTCGTTTCCCCAGGGATCGCGGACCACTGCGCAAAGGCCGATGCGAATCTGAAACGGGCCCAAGACCTTGGTGCCTCCCGCACCGCAGAAGCGTTCAATGGCCTGAGGAACTGAGGCAACCAGCAGATCGACTTCCAGAGGCCTCTTGTCGATATGAAGGACGAGTTCGGAGTTCGACTGCGGCATGCGCAGACCTGCTGCCGTTGCATCGCGCCAGATCAGTTCGTGACCGAGGGAGTGCTGGTAGAAGCCCAGCGCTTCGTCCAAGTCCTGGACCGGCAGACTGAGGCAATCGATCTTTGCGAAGAGAGGCTGCATTTCTCCAACGCCTGGTGCTTGACAGGAGCTGCAAGACATGGCGCCTAGCCTATCCGAAAGCCGTCGTCCGCGAACTTCCGCTGCTGGCCGACTGTGCCCCTTCGTCCGTCGCCCTGCAAGCTGTCGCCCAGGGAGACGGAACGGCMTGCGACCGACTGCTCCCGAGCGACGCGGCGAACATACACGGTCGGCCAGGAGCGGACGATCACGAGCGTCTGCTTCATCGAAAGCCCTCGACCCGCTGGAGGCCTGGGTATCGAGAAGTGCGTGTAGTTGCCACTCGGCTGCGCAGCTTCCTCACGGCGACCCGCCACCTTAGATGGCATAAGGCACCAAAAAGACGTTGCTGGAGACCACTTTCGGCAGTCAGGGCGACAAATTTGGTGTTTTCTGGTACACTCATCCGGTGCTTTGCACACCACCAAGTAACACCCCCTACGTCGAGAAACATCTGATGGCCCAAAACCGCTCTGCCACCACTACCGCACAACTCCTCGTCATAAATGTCAAAACTTACGAGCAGGAGAAAAGCCGCGACGTGAGTCGCTACCGGCTCTCGCACGAGACCCTGCTGCGCATCTCCGGAAGAAAGCGCAACCTGAGGGAGAAATTTTTGACCGACCTCCAAGATGAGCTCGTCGAACTCGACTGGGTATTCTTCCGCTCTGGGGCTGAGTACGCGATGGTGAACGTAACGAAACTTGACAGTTGGGTGAAACTGAGCTCGAAGCGCGTCACCCCGCTGTTCGATGAAGAGCCCGAAGCTATTGAAGCCCACTACCAGCAGCTGGTCCCGGACGACGAGGGGCTCGACGAAGACGGAGCATGATTTCTCGTTAATCTTGCGGTGGAATGTGTCGCTTACTTTGGACACATCCGCCGCAGATCAAATGAATGCGCAAGTCGCAATCCCCCATCATGAGCAGTCTATTCACCGACGCATTTCTGGAAGCCTTAGGCGCGTGGCAGCGCGGGTGGCGCGAGGACCAAGACCTGCGCCAGACCCTCGCGAAGCAGCTCGAAAGTCTTTGTCAGCTTCTGCCCGACGAGCACCGGCGCGTCGCCGTAAAGTGCTACCGCAAGCGGTTCATGAGTGGGCAAGACTGGGTAATGCTTTTCCTGAACGACCACTTGGACGACGGCACAACAAGTTGGACCATTGACAGGACGTATGCAGAGGACTTTAAGGGTATCGTCAGGGGACACCCCAACTCCGGAGCGGTATTCGCGGGCCTCCCGCCATCGGATGAATGCCTTGTTAGCCTCCCTAGTCTGTGGGCAAGTCTGAATTTCCGAGAAGCCGTGCGTTCCTACGCTGACCGGGGCGCGGCCAACGCCGATGCTCTCATCAACTTCGCTGACAAGCAGGGCGAGGTCGTCCTCTCGTCACAGTTACGGCTTGATGAGCTAGTTGGCGTGACGGGGAAGAGCAGCCCGTTTGAACATTTGGCGGTATGCGCGGGCATTTCAGATGCTGGACTTGATGATGCTTGGCGAATCCTTGTTGAGCGCGAGCGCTTTCCCGAAGAAGCTCGATTTATCAGAGACGACGTGGTAACACGTGCAGTTGGCAATATTCGCGAATGGGTCGTTCGTCGGCTTGAAGAGGTTGGCATCGATCCCGCAGGGCCCTCACCGGCCGTATAAGCACTGCTTGTTATAACGGGCAAACAGAAAATCGCGGATGACTGAAGGCGAGTGGGGAACAGCCGCATGCAGGCGATCAGCATTGGCGGCTTACCGATGGCTGGCTGACGCTGCGCTTGCAGCAACAGATCAGGCTTGAGCGACTGCATTTCGGCAACGAGATCGACGGGTCGAAGGACCGCACCGGGTCGAAAGCTCGGCTTCGCCGCTCGCGACAGCAGTCATTCGCCCAAGTCAGCACCGCAGTTGCGGCCCCGTCCGCTCCGCCGTGACTGAGCAGATCCAACGCCTTTCGCGACGAAGGTCTGCTATGCGTCCGAGCTGTCGTTCGGCCGCCGGCTCTGACCGACCGCACCCAGCGCCTGAGCAGTCAACCGGCAAGCGCCCCTGGGGTGCTTCACGTTGAGGGACTCTCTCCGAAAGCGATAGGTTTGCTGAGTATGCGCAGATGGCCTCGGCCCTGAAGCAAATGTCTGTAGCTGTTCACTGCGACCGCCTCAGCCTCACGGGCGACAGCTGGGCCGGCGGCGATGACTGTCCCATCCTCGGTGAGGATTGCCAATCGGGCAGGCTTCCCGTCCACCGTGACCGTTAGCCCTTCATGCGAGACGGCGCTGATGATGACGCCTTGAATGGCGCCTACTGGTTGATGACCGATCAAGGGTTCATCCTTGTAGCGTGTTGGGATGGAAATGGCGTGCCGCTGTCGTGTCGTCGAGATCAGGTCGTTCATTGCTCAGCGGCGCACTCCAACGGCTTGGCGAGGTAGTGCTCGGCGGCCGCAACGAGGTAGGCGGGCTGCTCCGCGGCGTCGTCTTCTCCGACCATCACGTTGGCCGAGAGCGCGCAGTCGAGAAGGAAGAGCGCGACTTCGGACGGATGCAGTGCGTCGATGCGCGATGCCAGGTTCCCGATGCCGCAGTCGTACAGGCCTTCGAGCGTGGCGCGATGGCGCCATGCGATGGATTCGCAGACGAACTTGGCGACCAGTCGCAGGTCGAATGCGCTGCGCTCGGAGGCGAGGGCTCGCTCGCGCACGCGCTTGAGAAGGTCGAGCCGGGTGCGGCTCGCGAGGATCGAGGGCGTGGCGTCCTCGTCGATCGCCTTGCGCCTCTGCGCGCGAGCTGGCTTGGTCGTCGGTGCAGCGGTCGGTGCCCCTTGATCTCCGTCGGAGTTGCTGGCTACCGAATCCACGGTCGATCCTGGCGCCTCGTGCGTCTCGTCGTGCGAAGTTCCGCCCACTGTGTGGACTGGCTCAGCATGCGGCTCGGCCGGTTGGGTCTCGGTCGGGTTCGGCGCACCCGCCACAGCGGCTTTGGGTGCACGCGGAACGACGCGCAGCAGGTGGACTTTCTTCTTCTCGGCGAAGCAGTCTGGATCAGTGCAGACGTCTGCACCGCCATGCACCGAGGCAGAAGCCCGGTCATTGCCCTTGCCGTCGAGTTCGACGATGTCCGCGAACTCAGGCGCGTTGCCTGAGCGCTTCCAGCAGTCGGTGCAACTGCCGGCGTCCGGCAGCAGGTCGGCGTCGGCGATGTCGAAGACGGCGTTGTGCAGGTCCAGCGAGAACTTCTCGCTGAGCAGGGCCTGGATGGTGCGGTGGCTGGCTTTGCCGCCGGCAGCGAGCCGGGCCTGGGCGTCATGCCTGATGTACTCCAGCGCCTTCTCCTGGTAGCCGATCGACGGCAGACGTGCGATGAGCTGCGCCGCGTCGGTGCCGAACTCGTTGGCCAGGTACGCATCGCGCAGGGCCGGGCCCGCATCGAGCAGCTTCAACCGGTTGTAGATGTGGGTGCGGCTCTTGCCGAACTTGGCAATGAGGTCCTCTGCGGACAGGCCGTCGTTCTGCATCATCGACATGAAGCCCTCGGCTTCTTCGAGCGGGTGCACGTCGACGCGCTGCAGGTTCTCCGCAACCTGGGCGCTGCGGGAC
>NZ_JBFUGN010000541.1:0-4187 GCF_056402895.1 Rhizobacter sp. P3_B12
TCGGGCACGTCGTGCACGTAGTTGCCGGCCACGCGGGTGTTGTTGGCGCCGACGATGTCGATGCCCTGCGCGTTGCTGCCCGGCGTCACGACGCTGCTGCTCTGGAAGATCTCGTTGTCCAGCACCTCGACGTCATTCGCGGTGCGCACCAGCTTGACCACGTCGGCGTTGCTGCAGCACAGCTTGTTGCCCTGGATGCGCACCTTGGCCGTGTCGATCTTGATCACGTTGCCGTCGTCGCCGCCGGTGGTGCTGCCGCGCACCTCCAGCCCCTGCACCGTCCACCAGCTGGCGAAGCAGTCGGTGTTGCCGCTGCCGGTGCCGATGGCGTCTTCGTCGCAGGCGTCGTTGTAGAAGTAGATCGTCGGGCCGGTGCCGCTGCGCTGCAGCACCGGGCGCGCCGGCAGGTCGGCGCTGTAGCCGCGCAGCGTGATGCGCGCGGTCGAGGTGCCGGCGGTGCGGATGACCACCGCTTCGCTGTAGGTGCCGGCGCGCACCTCGATGGTGTCGCCGGCGGTCGCGACGCCGACCGCCTTCGTGATCGTCTTGAACGGCGCCGCCAGCGTGCCGGCCGCGCTGTCGCTGCCGGTGGCGCTGACGAACCAGCTCTTGCCGCTGGCGCTGCCGCCGGGTGTGAAGCTTGCGCTCACCACCGTGGCGGCGCTCATCGTCACGGTGCAAGTGCTGTTGAGTGAGCCGGTGCCGCTGCAGGCGCCGCCCCAGCCGCTGAACACGTAGCCGGTGGCCGGCACCGCGTTCAGCACGAAGCTCGTGCCCTGGGTCAGCGAGACGCTGCAGTCGCTGCTGCAGCCGAGGCCGGCCACCGTCGAGGTGATGCTGCCGGAGCCGTCGACGTGCACCTGCAGCGCGAGCTGCGGGCCGGTCGGCTCACCGCCGCCATCGCCGGACCCGCCGCCACCGCCTCCGCTGCACCCGGCCAGGCCGGCAACGACGAATGCGGCGGCTGCCGCGAACTGCTGGATTCTGCTGATGACCACGTCAACACCTCGGGAAAAACGACGGCGCCCGGGCAGTACCCGGGCGAGTCCCGATTGTCTGACGTGAGCCGGCACTTGAGGCGCCGCGCATCCCCCTCAGACAGGTGGATGCGATGTCATTCAATTTATCTAGAGAACGAGTCGAGGACGGTGCCGTCCTTGCCGATCGTCTTGACCGTCAGCGTGCTGCCGTTCACGTCCAGCTTCATGTAGTGGTGCGCCGCGGTCGCCTTCGCATTCAGCGGCCCCAGCGTCTTGAAACCGGCCAGCGCCGAGCCGCCGCCGCCCGTCACCACGTAGACGGTGCCCTTGGCATCGTCGCGCACGCCGTTCGGGTTGGCATCGTCGGCATACACCGGCACCGAGCGCTCGTACACGTGGCTGTGGCCCGAGATCACCATCTTCACCTTGTACTTGCTGAACTCCTTGACCAGCGTCGGCCACGAGGCCACCGGCGCGTGGCCGTCGGAGTACGAGATCACCGGCGCGTGCATCAGCACCACGGTGTTCTGGATGGCGGTGTTGGCCACCGCCTTCGCCAGGTCGTAGCGCAGCCAGTCGAGCTGGTGCTTGTAGTAGTAGGCGTCGTAGTTGCCTTCGTTCGCCGCGGTGCAATTGCTCGAGCACTCCATCAGGTCGAAGTAGTCGGAGTTGATCCGCAGCACGACGAAGTGGGTGTTCTTGTAGTCGAACGAGTAGTACATGAAGTCCGGGTACACGCCGTTGCGCGTGGTCGCGCAGGCGGCGGTGTAGAACTCCGCATCGCTGTAGTGCTTGATGCTGGAGGTCGTCCAGTCCTTGAAGTACGCCTTGTTCTGCGTGTGGTTGGGCACCAGCTGCTTCGGGTCGAACACGCTGCAGAAGCCGTCGCCGAACTTGTCGGGGTACCAGCCGTCGCCGAAGTTGTCGTCGTGGTTGCCGACCACCGGGTAGTAGAAGACCGGCAGGCCGGCGGCCGGCGTCTTGGTCTGCAGCGGCGCGATGATCTCCTTGAAGCTGCCCTTCGACGCATCGCTCGGGCAATCGCCGCGCTGGACCCAGTTGGTCGACTTGTCGTAGCCGGTGATCATGTCGCCGAGGTTGAACACGAACGACGCCGGCTCGGCCACCATGCGGCCGACCAGCGCGATGTGCGCCGTGTTGCCGTCGCAGCCGTTGCCCGAGCGGCTGTCGCCGTAGGCCATGAAGCTGAACGCGCCGCCCGCGACCGGTGCCGCGCCGGTCGTGAAGGCCCACGACTTCGCGGCCGCCATCGCATTGCCGGCCGTGTCCTTCACCGCGGTCGTCACCTGCGCGGTGTAGCTGGTCGCGTACGCCAGGCTCGCTGCCGGCGTGAAGATCGCGGTCGAGCCGCTGCACGAGACCGTGCCGCTGACGCCGGTGATGCCGAAGCTCGCGCTCGTCACGCTGCTGCAGTTGACCGCTTCGGAGAAGCTCACCGACACGGTGGTCGCGATGCCGATCGAGGTGCCGCCGGTGGCCGGCGTGGTGCTCGAGACGGTGGGCGGCGTGGTGTCGGCCGGTGCGGTCGATGCGAAGCTGGCGGTGACCGATGCGGCCTGCGTCATCGTCACCGTGCAGGCGCCGGTGCCGGTGCAGGCGCCGCTCCAGCCGCTGAAGGTGGCGCTCGCACCGGGCGTCGCGTTCAGCGTCACGACGGTGCCCGATGCGAAGTTCTGCGTGCACGACGCGCCGCAGCTGAGCCCGGTCGGCGTCGCGATCGCCACGGTGCCGCTGCCGGCGCCGGCGCTCGCGACCGTCAGCGTGTACTTCGGCTTCTCGGTGAAGGTCGCGCTGGCCGCCTGGTTCGCGCTCATCGTCAGGCTGCAGGTCGCCACCTTGCTGCTCGCGCAGGCGCCGCCCCACGAGGCGAACTGGAAGCCCTCGGCCGGCGTCGCGGTCAGCGTGGTCGCGGTGCCGGTCTCCAGGCTCACCGCGCAGGTCGCGCCGCAATTCAATCCGCCGGTCGACGAGGTGATGCTGCCCGAGCCGGTCTTGGTCGCCGTCAGCGTGTAGGTGATGGCCTGGAACGCCGCATTGACCGAGGTCGCGCTCGACAGCGTGACGTTGCAGGTGGCGTCGGTGCCGGTGCAGCCGGAGGTCCAGCCGGTGAAGCGCTGCTTCGCGGCGGCCTGGGCGGTCAGCTTGACCTGGGTGCCCATCGGCAGCGATTCGCTGCAGTCGCCAGGGCAGTTGATGCCCGACGGCGCCGACAGCACGCTGCCGCTGCCGTCGACCTTGACGTTGATGGCCGCCATGCCGGACGGCGTCGGCGTGAAGCTCGCGGTGACGCTCTGCGCGTTGCTCATCGTCACCTTGCAGCTGCCGCTGCCGGTGCAGCCCGCGCCGCTCCAGCCGCTGAAGGTGAAGCCGCTGTTCGGCGTGGCGGTCAGCGTGACGCTGCTGCCCTGCGCGAAGCTCTTGTTGCAGGTGGTGCCGCAGCTGATGCCGGCCGGCGACGAGCTGACGCTGCCCGAGCCGCTCAGGATCACGTTCAGCGCGAAGTTCGCGGTCGGTACCGCGGTGAAGGTGGCGGTGACCGAGCGGGCGCTGCCCATCTGCACCTGGCAGGTGCTGCCGGTGCAGGCGAGGCCGCTGCCGCTCCAGCCGCTGAAGGCGTAGCCGGTGGCCGGCGCGGCGGTCAGCGTGACGGCGCTGTTGGCCGCGTAGTTGCCGATGCAGTCGCTGGCGGTGGCGCAGGTCAGGCCGCCGACGTCGGCGCTGACGCTGCCGGAGCCGGCGATCGTCAGCGCGAGGTTGAAGCGCGTTCCGGCCTGCTGGCTGAAGGTGGCGGTCACCGCCTTCGAGCTCTCGACCGCCACCGCGCAGTCGCCGGTGCCCTTGCAGTCGAGGCCGCTGCCGCTCCAGCCGACGAAGTCGTAGCCGCTGGCCGGCTCGGCGCTCAGCGTCACCGAGGCGCCGGCCGCGAAGCTCTTCGCGCAGACGCTGCCGCAGTCGATGCCGCCGGGGCTCGACTGCACCTGGCCCTGGCCGACGCGGCTGACGGTGAGCGTCGCCTGGTTGGCTTCCGCCGGGGTGTCGTCCTCGCCCTTGCCGCAGGCAGCGAGGGTCAGGGCGGTCGCGAGGGCAGCCAACAGGCGAAAGTGCTTCATAGGTGCTTCCAGGATCAGGAAAACCCAGCAGACGCCGCGGAACCGGCTTTGCCGGGCCGCTGGCGGCGCCCCCTTG
>NZ_JBFUGN010000542.1:0-4169 GCF_056402895.1 Rhizobacter sp. P3_B12
GTTCGGCGACCACCCGTCCGTGCCATTGGGCCTGCTGTACATGGCCTGCGGCATCGCCGCGAGCGTCATCGCCGCGTGGATCCTCTGGCGCGCCGTCGAGCTGCCGGCCATCCGCTGGAGCAAGCGGGTGCCGATGCCGCAGGCCGCCGCGCCCGCCGTGCACGCGGCCGTCGCCACCTGAGCCGTTCCCCATGTCCTCCACCTCCAGGGAAGTCGGCCGCTTCTTCAAGCACTCGGGCATCTATGCCATCGGGAATGCGCTGAACCGCGTCGGCGCCTTCCTGCTGCTGCCGATCTACACCCGGCTGCTGTCGCCGGCCGAGTACGGCACGCTGGAGACGCTGTACCTGGTGTCCACCGTCGTGTCGGGCGTGCTGGGCGTCGGCATCGCCCATGCCACGCTGCGCTTCTACTTCGACTACAAGGACGCGGCCGACCGCCGCTCGGTGGTCAGCACCAACCTGATGGCCTCGCTGGTCATCTCGATCATCGGCGTGCTGGTGGTCTCGCTGTTCGCCAACCCGATCGCCGCCTGGCTGTTCAACGGCCAGTCGCTCGGCCGGGCCTTCCAGTGGATGCTCGCCACCATCGTGTTCGAGCTCGCCTCGCAGGTCGGCCTCGCCTACGTGCGCGCGGTCGAGCGCTCGATGCTGTTCATCGTCGTCTCGTTCGTGAAGCTGGTGGTGCAGGTGATCGCCAACTCGATCGCGCTGATGCACTTCAACGCCGGCGTCGAGGGCGTGATGGCCGGCAACTGCCTGACCGTCGCGCTCGGCTTCGCGGTGCTGTCGTGGGTGACGCTGCGCGAGTGCGGGCTGCGCTTCGAATGGGCCAAGCTGATGCCGGTGCTGCGCTACAGCCTGCCGCTGCTGTGGACCACGATGGTGGGCATCGTCGCGGGCACCGCCGACCGCTTCCTGCTGCAGTCGCTGGTGTCGCTGGAGGCGCTGGGCATCTATGCGCTCGCACTGAAGCTGTCGAAGCTCGCGTCCGACCTGGTCGGCGAGCCGATCAACCGGGCCTACGGTGCCTTCCGCTTCACGATCATGGAGCGCGACGACGCCGGCATCATCCAGGCCCAGGTGGTGCGCTACCTGGCCGTGATCCTGTCGCTGATCGGACTGGCCATCGTGCTGTTCGCCGGCGACGCGCTGCGCCTGATCGCCGCACCCGCCTACTGGAGCGCCGCGCGCTACCTGCCGTGGCTGGTGCTGGCCGCGGTGCTGCAGGTGCTGACCTACCCGCTGCAGACCGGCATCTACTACCAGAAGAAGTCGAGCAGCATCTTCCACATCGCGCTCGCCGCCTGCCTCGTCGGGCTGGCGCTGGGCGTGCCGCTGATCTGGGCTTTCGGCATCCTCGGCGCCTGCCTGACGGTGCTCGGCGTCTCGATCGTCTCGCTGGTGATGACCGACCGCATCAGCCAGCGCCACTTCCCGGTGCACTATGAATGGCGCAAGCTCGCCATGCTGCTCGCGCTGGTGGTCGCCGTCGCGATCGCCGGCCAGGCGGCCGACCAGCTGCCGCTGCTGTGGAGCCTGCCGCTGCGCTTCGTGCTCGGCGCCGCGTTCCTGGTCGGCATCGTCGCGACGCGCGTGATCGAGCCGGCCGAGCTGGCCGCGGCGCGCGCGAAGCTGATGCAGCGGCTCGGCAGGCCTTCCGGGGCGGCGGCATGAGCTTCGCCGTCCTCCCGATCTGGCTGTTCCTCGGCAGCCTGCTCGTCGCGCCGCAGCTGTGGTGGTCGCCGCTGCTCGGGCTGCGCGTCGATTACATCGTCTACCCGATGTGGATCCTGGTGCTCGCGTCGCGCGGCCGGCTCGGCGAGGTGTTCCGCTTGCGCACGCAGGACTATTTCTTCCTGCTGATGTACGTGTGGATCTTCCTCAGCGTGATGGTCGCCGGGCTCACCGACATCGGCCAGTTCTACCTCGTCTATTACGCGAAGCTGTTCCTGGTGTACCGCCTCGTCAGCGCGACCATCAGCGACGTGACCGACCTGAAGCGCACCGGCTATGCGCTGATCGCGCTCGCGCTGCTGATCGCGATCGAGGGCATCCAGCACATGAACAACCCCGAGGGCATCGGCTGGGCGGGGCAGAGCTATGCGTGGATCGACGGCTCGGCCTCGTCGATCGGCCTGAAGTCGCGCATCCGCTGGATCGGCATCTTCGACGGCCCGGGCGTGTTCTGCGTGATGTTCACCGCCGCCGCGCCGTTCGCGTTCCAGTACATGGTGAGCCCGTACGCGCTGTGGCTGCGCCTGGTCGCCGCCGTCGGGCTGACCTTCCCGCTGTTGCTCGCGGCCTTCTACACCGGCTCGCGCGGCGGCATCCTGGCCACCGCGGCGATGGTCGGCATGTTCATCGTCTCGCGCTTCAGGATCAGCCTGGGCAAGCTGGTGATCGCGGCGGCCTGCGGTGGCATCGCGCTGGCCGCGGCGCCGTCGTACCTGACCGAGACCAAGGACGCCAACAACTCGGCGCAGGGCCGCGTCGAGATGTGGGCGATGGGCCTGCAGATGGTGCAGGAGAGCCCGCTGTTCGGCGTCGGCAAGGGCAACTTCGCCGTCTACACCCGCAAGCTGGTCGCGCACAACTCGGCGCTGGAGGCGATGGGCGAGACCGGCTTCCCCGGCATGTTCCTGTGGATCGCGATCATCTACATGGGCTTCAAGCACATCATCGTGCGGCTGCGCGAGACGGTCGACCCGACCGAGAAGCAGGCACTGCTCGCGGTGATGATGAGCCTGTCGGGCTACCTGATCAGCTCGCTCTTCGTCTCGCTCGAGACGGAGATCATGTATTTCCTCCTGGGAATGACGGCCGCAGTGGGCCGCTTCACCACACAACCCGTGGGATTCACCCGCAAGGACTTCATGTTCATCGTGGCCTTCCAGGTCGCGTACTACATGGCCTTCAAGGTGTTCATCATGGGGTACTACTAGCGGTCACGGAGCGAGGGGACACCATGGGCGGCAAACAGGCAATGCTCGCGAGGTGGCTGGACATGGCCGGGGTGACCCGCGCGCGCCTGCGCAGCGGGCCGAGCGGGCTGACGATCCTCGCGTACCACCGCATCCAGGACCTGGCCGACGAATCGCGCTTCGCGGCCGACCCGGAGCTCGTCAGCGCAAGCGTGGCCGAGTTCCGCCGCCAGCTCACGTTCCTGCGCGAGCGCTGGAACCCGATCGGGCTGTCGAACGCGATGGACGTGATCGAGCGCGGCCAGGCGCTGCCGCCGCGCAGCGTCGCGATCACCTTCGACGACGGCCACCTCGACAACTACACCCACGCCTTCCCGCTGCTGCGCGAGATGAACGTGCCGGCGACGATCTTCCTGTCGACGCAGTACATCGGCAGCCGCGAGCCGTTCTGGTTCGACCGCGTGTCGACGCTGCTGTTCTGCGCGCCCGCCGGCCCGCTGCGGCTGCCGCTGGCCGACCTGACGCTGCAACTCGGCGACATCGCGTCGCGCCGTGCCGCCTCCGATCGCTTGCTGTCGGTGCTGAAGCGCCTGGCCGACGAGCGCCGCCGCGACGCGCTGCAGGAGCTGGAGGCGCTGCTCGCGCGCCACGCCGTGCCGGCCGACGCGGCACCCACCTCGGCGCTGGACTGGGACCAGGTGCGCGAGATGACGCGGCACGGCATCGAGTTCGGCTCGCACACCGTCACGCACCCGGTGCTGTCGATGCAGACCGAAGACCGCGTGCGCTTCGAGCTGTCGCAGTCGCGCGAGACGATCCGCCGCGAGACCGGGCAGCGCGCCGACCTGCTCGCCTACCCGGTCGGCAAGACCTACACCTTCAACGACCGCGTCGTCGCGATCGCGAAGGAATGCGGCTACCGTGCAGCGCTCGCCTACATCGACGGCGTCAACGACCCGAGCTGCGCCGACCGCTTCGCGCTCAAGCGCATCGCGGTCGAGCGCTACATCCCGCATCCCCTGTTCATGGCCCGCATGACCTTTCCCGGAATCTTCGTCTGATGGCCGCCTCCGCCCCTTCATCGGCTTTCTCGCCATCGGTCGCGCAACCGGTGCCGCAACCGGTCGACCTGCACAGCACCCCGCCCTGGCAGGAGGGCTGGGAGCTGCTCGTCGGGCCGCTGGGCGGCCGCGCGGTCGTCTGCCTCGACGACGGCGGCCCGGCCATCACCGCGCTGGCACAGCGC
>NZ_JBFUGN010000543.1:0-4147 GCF_056402895.1 Rhizobacter sp. P3_B12
GCCATTCGACGATCACGCCGTGCAACTCCGGCCTGCAGAAGCTGGCCGACGCCGCGGTGGCCGGCATCGAGGAAGCCGGCGGCAATGCGCAGATCTTCGGCACGCCGACCATCAGCGACGGCATGGCGATGGGCACCGAGGGCATGAAGTACAGCCTGGTGTCGCGCGAGGTGATCGCCGATTGCATCGAGACCTGCGTCGGCGGCCAGTGGATGGACGGCGTGCTGGTGGTCGGCGGCTGCGACAAGAACATGCCCGGCGGCATGATGGGCATGCTGCGCGCCAACGTGCCGGCGATCTACGTCTACGGGGGCACCATCCTGCCGGGGCGCTACAAGGGCCAGGACCTGAACATCGTCAGCGTGTTCGAGGCGGTCGGCCAGTTCAGCGCCGGCAACATGAGCGAGGAAGACTTCTGCGAGATCGAGCGCCGCGCGATCCCCGGCAGCGGCTCGTGCGGCGGCATGTACACCGCCAACACGATGAGTTCGTCGTTCGAGGCGCTGGGCATGGCCCTGCCCTTCAGCAGCACGATGGCCAACCCGCACGACGAGACCGCCAACACCGCGAAGGCGGCGGCGCGCGTGCTGGTCGAGGCGGTGAAGGCCGACCTGAAGCCGCGCGACATCGTCACGAAGAAGTCGATCGAGAACGCGGTGGCGGTGATCATGGCCACCGGCGGCTCGACCAATGCGGTGCTGCACTTCCTCGCGATCGCGCATGCGGCCGGCGTCGACTGGACCATCGACGACTTCGAGCGCGTGCGCCGCAAGGTGCCGGTGCTGTGCGACCTGAAGCCCTCGGGCCGGTACCTGGCGGTCGACCTGCACCGTGCCGGCGGCATCCCGCAGGTGATGAAGGTGCTGCTGAAGGCCGGCCTGCTGCACGGCGACTGCATGACGATCACCGGCAAGACGGTGGCCGAGAACCTGGCCGACATTCCCGATGTGCCGCGCGCCGACCAGGACGTGATCCGCACCATCGACAACCCGATGTACGCCGAGGGCCACCTCGCGATCCTGAAGGGCAACCTGTCGCCCGAGGGCTGCGTCGCGAAGATCACCGGCCTGAAGAACCCGGTGATCACCGGGCCGGCGCGGGTGTTCGACGACGAGCAGTCGGCGCTGGCTGCGATCATGGCGCGCAAGATCGTCGCCGGCGACGTGATGGTGCTGCGCTACCTCGGCCCGAAGGGCGGACCGGGCATGCCCGAGATGCTGGCACCGACCGGCGCGCTGATCGGCCAGGGCCTGGGCGAATCGGTCGGCCTGGTCACCGACGGCCGCTTCTCCGGCGGCACCTGGGGCATGGTGGTGGGGCACGTCGCGCCCGAGGCCTACGCCGGCGGCACCATCGCGCTGGTGCACGAAGGCGACTCGATCACGATCGACGCCCACACGCTGACGCTGCAGTTGAACGTCAGCGACGAGGTGCTGGCGCAGCGCCGTGCCGCCTGGACGCCGCCGAAGCCGCGCTACACGCGCGGCGTGATGGCGAAGTTCTTCAAGAATGCCGCGAGCGCGAGCCAGGGGGCGGTGCTGGACAACTGATCGACGGTGGTGATCCGGCAAGTTGCCCTGCGGGGCGACTTGCGCGGCGTCAGACTTTGCGCTTCTTGCGGCGGCCGCGCTTGTCCATGCCGAGCTTGGCCAGGCTCTCTTCGCGGCGCTTGGCGACGCGCTCGTCCATCTTCTCGACTTCCTTGCGCTTGGTGTAGCCGGTCGCATCGGCAAAGATCCACCAGGCAATGGCCGCACCGAAGGGCCACAGGATCGCGATCCATCCCCACTCGGCTGCCGGGCCCACTTCGGCCAGTTTCATCACCAGCAGCAGCACCCCCAAAACGACGAAATACATGAGCGTCCCTCGATCTTTTGCCTTGTCCTACGCGAGGCAACGGTCAACCATGCCACGTAGAATTCGTTGAGTTTCCAGTATCCCACCCCTTCGGAAGGAAATCATGAAGTCGCTGCTCTCGCTGATCGTTGCCCTCTCCGCCCTGGCAGCCGCACCGGCTTTCGCCAACCCGGAGCTGGCGCAGAAGAAGAATTGCATGGCCTGCCACGCCATCGACAAGAAGCTGGTCGGCCCGTCCTACAAGGATGTCGCCGCGAAGTACGCCGGCCAGAAGGACGCCGTCGACAAGCTGGCACAGAAGGTGATCAAGGGCGGCGCCGGCGCGTGGGGCGCGGTCCCGATGCCCGCGAACACGCAGGTGTCCGACGCCGAAGCCAAGCAGTTGGTCACGTGGATCCTGAGCTTGAAGTGATCGGCGTCAGCCGATCGACAAAAAGCCCCGCACTGCGGGGCTTTTCTTTTGGGACTCGGATCCGCCTTCAATAGGCCTGGCCGAGCTGCTCGAGGATCGCGGGGTTCTCCAGCGTGCTCGTGTCCTGCGTCACCGCCTCGCCCTTGGCCACCGAGCGCAGCAGCCTGCGCATGATCTTGCCGGAGCGCGTCTTCGGCAGGTTGTCGCCGAAGCGGATGTCCTTCGGCTTCGCGATCGGGCCGATCTCCTTGCCGACCCAGTCGCGCAACTGCTTCGCGATCGCCTTGGCTTCGTCACCGCTCGGGCGCGGGCGCTTCAGCACGACGAACGCGCAGATCGCCTCGCCGGTCGTGTCGTCCGGGCGACCGACCACCGCCGCTTCGGCGACCAGTTCGGTGAAGCCCACCAGCGCCGACTCGATCTCCATCGTGCCCATGCGGTGCCCGCTGACGTTCAGCACGTCGTCGATGCGGCCGGTGATCGTGAAATAGCCGGTCTTCTCGTCGCGGATCGCACCGTCGCCGGCCAGGTAGTACTTGCCCTGGAAGTCGGCCGGGTAGTAGCTCTTCTTGAAGCGCTCCGGGTCGCCGTAGATGGTGCGGATCATCGATGGCCACGGCTTCTTGACGACCAGGATGCCGCCCTGCCCGTTCGGCACGTCCTTGCCGGTCTCGTCGACCACGGCGGCGATGATGCCGGGGAACGGCAGCGTGCACGAGCCCGGCACCAGCGGCGTCGCGCCCGGCAGCGGCGTGATCATGTGGCCGCCGGTCTCGGTCTGCCAGAAGGTGTCGACGATCGGGCAGCGGCCGCCGCCGATGTGCTCGTGGTACCACTCCCAGGCCGCAGGGTTGATCGGCTCGCCGACCGAGCCGAGGATGCGCAGCGAACCCAGGTCGTAGTTGCGCGGGTGCACCGCTGCGTTGCTCTCGGCCGCCTTGATCAGCGAGCGGATCGCCGTCGGCGCGGTGTAGAACACGCTGACCTTGTGGTCCTGGATCATGCGCCAGAAGCGGCCGGCGTCGGGGTACGTGGGCACGCCCTCGAACACGATCTCGGTGCCGCCCAGCGCGAGCGGCCCGTAGGCGATGTAGGTGTGGCCGGTGACCCAGCCGATGTCGGCGGTGCACCAGAAGATGTCGTCGGGCTTCAGGTCGAAGGTCCACTTCGTCGTCAGCGCCGCATGCAGCAGGTAGCCGCCGGTCGAGTGCTGCACGCCCTTGGGCTTGCCGGTGGAGCCCGAGGTGTACAGCAGGAACAGCGGGTGCTCGGCGCCGACCCATTCGGGTTCGCAGGTGACCGGCTGCGCGGCCGTCAACTCGTGCATCCAGCGGTCGCGCGACGCATCGAATGCGATCTGGCCGCCGGTGCGCTGGTAGACGATGACGCTCTTGACGCTGTCGCAGCCGCCGAGCGCGATCGCGTCGTCGACGATCGCCTTCAGCGGCAGCTGCTTGCCGCCGCGCAGCTGCTCGTCGGCGGTGATCACCATCACCGCGCCGGCATCCTCGATGCGGTCGCGCAGGCTCTGCGCCGAGAAGCCGCCGAACACCACCGAGTGGGTGGCGCCGATGCGCGCGCAGGCCTGCATCGCGACCACGCCCTCGACCGACATCGACATGTAGATGACGACGCGGTCGCCCTTCTTGACGCCCTGCGACTTCAGCGCATTGGCCATGCGGCAGGTCTTCGCGAGCAGGTCGCGGTAGCTGACGCGCGTCACCTGACCGTCATCGGCCTCGAAGATGATCGCGGTCTTGTCGCCGAGGCCGGCCTCGACCTGCTTGTCCAGGCAGTTGTACGAGACGTTCAGCGTGCCGTCCTCGAACCACTTGAAGAACGGCGCCTGGCTGCTGTCGAGCGTCTTCGTGAACGGCG
>NZ_JBFUGN010000544.1:0-4140 GCF_056402895.1 Rhizobacter sp. P3_B12
GGCCACAACAAGGCGGCCGCGATGGCCGACAGCGACGAGGTCTGCGGCTGCAACGGCGTCACCAAGGGGACGGTCTGCAAGGCCATCAAGGAGAAGGGCCTGTTCACGCTGGAGGAGGTGCGCAAGCACACGAAGGCGAGTGCGTCGTGCGGCTCGTGCACCGGGCTGGTCGAGCAGCTGCTGATGTTCACCGCCGGCGGCGACTACTCGGCGACGCCGAAGAAGAAGGCGATGTGCGGCTGCACCGACCGCAGCCACCAGGAGGTGCGCGACGCGATCCGCAACGAGAAGCTGCTGTCGATCGCATCGGTGTACCAGACGCTGGCGTGGCGCACGCCGAACGGCTGCTCGAGCTGCCGGCCGGCGGTGAACTACTACCTGATCAGCACCTGGCCGAAGGAGGCGCAGGACGATCCGCAGTCGCGCTACATCAACGAGCGCAGCCACGCCAACATCCAGAAGGACGGCACCTACAGCGTGATCCCGCGCATGTGGGGCGGCGAGACGACGGCCGACGAGTTGCGGCGCATCGCCGATGCGGTGGACAAGTACAAGATCCCGACCGTCAAGGTGACCGGCGGGCAGCGCATCGATTTGCTGGGCGTGAAGAAAGAGGACCTGGTCAACGTCTGGAAGGACATCGGCATGCCTTCGGGCCATGCGTATGCGAAGGCGCTGCGCACGGTGAAGACCTGCGTGGGGTCGGAGTGGTGCCGTTTCGGCACCCAGGACAGCACGCAGATGGGCAAGGACCTGGAGCGTGCGCTGTGGCGCATGTATGCGCCGCACAAGGTGAAGCTGGCGGTGAGCGGCTGCCCGCGCAACTGTGCCGAGTCGGGCATCAAGGATGTGGGCGTGATCGGCGTCGATTCGGGCTGGGAGATCTATGTGGGCGGCAACGGCGGCATCAAGACCGAGGTGGCGCATTTCTTCGTGAAGCTGAAGACGGCCGAGGAGGTGCTGGAGTACAGCGGCGCCTTCCTGCAGCTGTACCGCGAGGAAGGCTGGTACCTGGAGCGCACGGTGCACTGGATCGGGCGCGTGGGCCTCGACTACGTGAAGAAGAAGATCCTCGACGATGCCGAAGGCCGCGTGGCGCTGTGGGAGCGATTGAAGTTCTCGCTCGATGGCGAGCCCGACCCGTGGTTCGATTTCGACAAGGCGCGGGTCGACACCCGGCAGTTCACGCCGGTCGGGGCGGCACACGAAACGATCTCGCAAGGAGCAGCGCAATGAGCCAGTGGCAAGCCATCTGCCGCGTCGACGACATCCCGGTGCTGGGTTCGCGCCGCGTGGCGCGCGATGCGGGCGTCGATGTCGCGATCTTCCGCAACGACCAGGACGAGGTGTTCGCGCTGCTCGACCGCTGCCCGCACAAGGGCGGCCCGCTGAGCCAGGGCATCGTGTTCGGCAAGAGCGTCGCGTGCCCGCTGCACAACTGGACGATCGGGCTGGACGACGGATGTGCCCGGGCGCCCGATGATGGCTGCACGCCGCGGTTTGCGGTGCACGTCTCGAATGGCGTGGTGCACCTCGATGCGCTCGAGTTGGCGCAGCACGCGATCGACCTGGTCCGGCCGGTGGCCGGGCCGAAGGTCATTCCGGTGGTGGTCGGCTGATGTTTGCAGCAACACCGTTCGGGCTGAGCCTGTCGAAGCCCTGCATCGCTGAGCAGCAACCCTTCGACACGGGCCCTCGACAAGCTCGGTCCCTGCTCAGGGCGAACGGTTGCATGGTGCGAGCCCCCGGACACGAGCAACATGCGTGAAACCCGCTCCACCTGCCCGTACTGCGGTGTCGGCTGCGGCGTGATCATCGAGTCGAGCGACGACCAGATCACCGGCGTACGAGGCGACCCCGACCACCCCGCGAACTTCGGCCGCCTGTGCACCAAGGGCAGCACGCTGCACCACACCGCCAGCGCCGCCATCACGATGCAATCGCGGCTGCTGCAGCCGATGCAACGCCTCGAGCGAAGCAGCGCACCGAGACCCGTCACCTGGGACACGGCCCTCGACCTCGCCACGGAGCGCTTCGCCAGCACGATCGAACGACACGGCCCCGATTCGGTGGGGTTCTACCTGTCCGGCCAGCTGCTCACCGAGGACTACTACGTCTTCAACAAGCTCGCCAAGGGCCTGATCGGCACCAACAATGTCGACACCAACTCGCGCCTGTGCATGAGCAGCGCCGTCGCCGGCTACAAGCTCACGCTCGGCGCCGATGCGCCACCCGCCTGCTACGACGACCTGGCGCTCGCCAGCACCCTCTTCATCGCCGGCGCGAACACAGCGTGGGCCCACCCGATCCTGTTCCGGCGCATCGAGGATGCGAAACGCGCGAACCCGGCGATGAAGATCATCGTCGCCGACCCGCGCCGCACCGAAACCGCCGAGGCCGCCGACCTGCACCTGCCGCTGCTGCCCGGCACCGACGTGGCCCTCTTCAACGGCATGCTGCACCTGATGCTGTGGGAAGGCCTGGTCGACCACGCCTACATCGCCGCCCACACCGAAGGCTTCGCCGCACTGCGCGACCGCGTGCGCGAGTTCACGCCGAAAGACACCGCGCGCCTCTGCGGCATCGACGAGGCCGCGCTCGTGCAGGCCGCGCGCTGGTTCGCCGATGCCGGCGGCCGCACGCTGTCGCTGTACTGCCAGGGGCTCAACCAGAGCCGCGCCGGCACCTTCAAGAACGCCGCGCTGATCAACCTGCACCTCGCCACCGCGCAGATCGGCAAGCCCGGCGCCGGCCCGTTCTCGCTGACCGGGCAGCCGAACGCGATGGGCGGGCGCGAAGTCGGCGGGCTCGCGAACCTGCTGAGTGCGCACCGCGACCTCGCGAACCCGGCCCACCGCGCCGAAGTCGCCGCGCTGTGGGGCGTGCCCGACGTGCCGGCCGTGCCCGGCAAGACGGCCGTCGAGATGTTCCAGGCAGCCGCCGACGGCGAGATCCGCGCGCTGTGGATCACCTGCACCAACCCCGCGCAATCGATGCCCGACCAGGCGACGGTGCGGCGCGCGCTCGAACGCGCCGAGTTCATCGTCGTGCAGGAGGCCTTCTCCACCACCGCCACCTGCGGCTACGCCGACCTGCTGCTGCCCGCCACCAGCTGGGGCGAGAAGGACGGCACCGTCACCAACAGCGAGCGCCGCATCAGCCGCGTGCGCCCGGCCATCGCCGCGCCCGGCCAGGCCCGCCACGACTGGGCCGCCGCCACCGACTTCGCGCGCCGCCTCGAAGCACGGCTGCGCCCCTCGCTGCCCTCGCTGTTCGACTACGCCACGCCGGAATCGGTCTGGAACGAACACCGCGAAACGACGCGCGGGCGCGATCTCGACATCACCGGGCTCAGCTACCCGCAGCTCGATGCCGCCCCGGCGCAATGGCCCTTCCCCGCCGGCGCCACGGCCGGCCGCGCACGCCTCTACGAAGACGGCCGCTTCCCGACCGACTCCGGCCGCGCCCGCTTCGCCGACACCCCGTACGAACCGCTGGCCGAGCCGCGCGACGCCCGCTTCCCGTTCTCGCTCACCACCGGCCGGCTGCGCGACCAGTGGCACGGCATGAGCCGCACCGGCACCATCGGCCGCCTGTTCGGCCACGTGCCCGAACCGGCCATCGAGATGCATGCGCAGGACCTCGCGCGGCTGAAGCTCGCCGACGGTGACCTGGTGCACGTCACCTCGCGCCGCGGCAGCATCGTGCTGCCGGTGCAGGCGAGCGAGCAGGTCTCGCCCGCGCAGGCCTTCATCGCGATGCACTGGGGCGACGAGTACGTCGGCGGCCAGACCGGCGGCACGCCGATGCGCGGCGTGAATGCGCTGACGACCTCGGCCTTCTGCCCGCGCTCCAAGCAGCCCGAGCTGAAGCACGCCGCCGTCAAGGTGCTGAAGGCCGAGCTGCCATGGCGCCTGCTCGGCGTGGCCTGGCTGCCCGAGGACGAAGCGCTGCGCGTGCGCGAGGCGCTGAAGCCGCTGATGGACGGCTTCGCGTTCGCGAGCTGCGTGCCGTTCGGCCGCGAACGCAGCGGCGTGCTGTTCCGCGCCGCGGCCTACGAGCCGGTGCCCGATGCGGTGCTGGAGCGCATCGAGGCCCTGCTCGGCCTGGCCGCGCCCGAGGTGCTGCACTACGCCGACA